>JBHIBW010000147.1:0-3637 GCA_046759265.1 Thermoplasmata archaeon | reverse complement strand
CGGGTCGCTTGCGCTCGCCCACGGAGAACGAGGCCATGTTGTAGGTCACCCGGACCAAGGCCCGGGCGGGATCGGCCATGTGGCGGGGGTGGCACTCCCGCGGCCCGTAGACCGCGGCCATGACCTTGTTCGCCCCCCACTCGAGATAGGCGCTCCCATCCGCGCGTTTCAGGGCGCCCGCCTCGATTTTGAGCGGGCGCATTTCACCTGCCTTGCGGCCGTCCAGCCGCTTGCCTTTGGAATCGATTAACTTGACCGTTTCAGCCATGCTGCTCACCTAGGGTTATTCTGGTTTGCCGTAGGTGGTTTCGAGGAAGTCCCGGATCGCATCGGTGAGCCCGTGCACGTGCGCGTCGGACTCGATCATCTCGATGGCCGCCACGGCGTGGACGACGTCGTCAATCTCTCCGTCAATCCAGATCCGACCGTTCTGGCCTACGAACATCCGCGTGTTGGTGAAGCTCTTGATCAGGCTGATCATGCTCCCCTGCCGCCCGATCACCCGAGGGACCTTGGCGTGGGAGATCTCCACGATGCGCCCCCCCGTCAGTTTCCGGGTGGACCGATCCTTCATGGTGATATCGACCCGCTTCGTCTCATCCAGGTTGATGACCTTCACCAGGACCGCGTCCTCCACGTCCAGGTAGCGGGCCGTGTCGCCAAAGTCCACCTTCCAGGGAACCTCGTTCACACGGAGCGGGGAAGGGTGCGGACCGTTGATGTCGACCAGCCAATGGGAGGGCCCCAGGTCGATGACCTTGCCGATGACCAGGTCTCCCGTGCGGGGGATGTAACGCCCGCTTAGAGGAACGACGTTGACGTAACCGTTTCGCTCCCGCTTGATGCCTAAGAGGGCAGCGTAGATCTGGCCACCTTCGCTGAACGTGCCAACACCGGGCTTCAGGCCCTCGCCGTCGAGAACATCTCCCGGAACGACGACCTCCCGTTCGGGACTACTCATTCCACCTCACTTGCTTGCGAGGCTCGTAGGGCCCGGGTCACTTAAGAATCTTCGTCTCCACGTTTCCGTGGGTCCGTTCGTTCAGGCGATCCAGGAACTCGCCCTGGGAGCCAGCGGCCACCTCCACCACCCCGATCCAGGACCCGTCGGGCTGCCACTCCTCTTCGAGAACCTTTCCGAAGGACCGGACCTCCCCGTACGCCTTCCCCGCGTCGGAAGGGAGGAGTTTGATGGCGAATTTCGTCTTCTCGATGCTGAGGGGGAGCAGCGGACGGAGGGCATCGAGGATGGGATCCGTCTGCTCCTCCACCGGCCGGAACGGATCCACGTGGACCCCGGCCTCCTCCATGGCGTTTTCGATGCGTTGGGGCGGGTGAGGGGTTCCCGTCTGCGGGTTGACGGCGTTGGCGGCGATGTAGGCGATGATCTGCTTTCGTTTCGCCTCCTGCAGCCCCCGGCGCTGCTCGGTGGTGAGGGCGATGTCGCCCTCGCGGACGAGGATCGCGGCCACCTTCATGGAATCGGCCGTGCCAAAGAGCTCGACCATCTTCTCCTCCGACGCCCGCAGTCCCTTCTTGACATCCCGGAAGATGGCGTCGCTGGCGAGCTCGTCGACCAGGTTGACCTCTTCCCCGGCTCGGAGGGCCTCGACGGCTCCGGGACGCACGAGAATCTCGAAGGTTTCCCCGCCCCGATCGAGGCGGGCGATTACCATGTCCTTGGTAATCTCGTCCTTACGAGAGGTCCGGAGATCCCAGGGCATGCCTCGCCCCTAGGTCTCCAGCTGGCCCAGGAATGCCTGGACCTCCTCGGGGGTGAGGCGGACGAATCGCTCTCCCGCCGCGACGACACCGACCTCGATGGTGTCGGCCTGGAGCGTCTCTTCGGAGGCCTTCTGGAGCGCCTCGAGTCCCAGGAGGACGGCGGCGTCCCGGTCCATGTCGTCGGCGTACTTCTCTTCGAACGTCTCGCGGACCGTGTTGCTTCCCGAGCCGATGCTGCCTGCCTTGTAGGAGACCATCGCGCCGCTCGGGTCCGTCTCGTAGAGGTGAATGCCCTGGTCGTCCGCGCCTCCAATCAGGAGGGCGGTCCCAAAAGGACGGACTCCGCCGTATTGGGTGTAGTTCTGCTTGTAGTCGGAGACCCGCTTGACCAGAAGGTCCACCGAGATGGGTTCCTTGTAGGTGACCTTGTTCACCTGCGCTGCGATACGAGCGTAATCCACCAGCACACGCGCGTCGGCCACAAGTCCGGAGGTGGCGCAACCGATGTGCCCATCGATCTCGAAAATCTTCTCGATGGAGTCCACCTCCATCAAGCGGCTACTGAGGCCCTTGCCGGCCATCAGGACCACGCCGTTCTTGAACTTGACACCGGCCGTGGTGGCGCCCCGTGTGACGGCCACCCGCGCGTACTCGACCTGGAAGAGTCGCCCGTCGGGCGAGAAAACGGTAATGGCGCGATCGTACGCCATCTGGCCTGGTTGCATGAAATCAGCCTCTCGCGAACTAAAGCTATGGAAATAATAAACCTTCGCCACTCAGTTTTCGGCCTTGAAAGTCATCGCCCCCGGGGGGAAGGAACGACAGCTGTGTTTCAAGGATCGGAGGGTTCGAGGTACTTCCGGACCGCTCCCCGGATGGTTCCGCTGGTCCCCAGGGTGCGCACGCGGACTCCTTGGTCGTCGGCAATCTTCAGCGAACGGAGGAGGGAAATGGCGGTGTCCTTGTAGAGGTGGGAGACCCTCACCACCCCCCGACCGTCTCGGAGGTGGACGAGCCAAGGGCGGGCTTCCTTGGGATGGGGGTCAAAGGCCTCGCGAAGCGCCCGATTGACCTCGCCGCTCTGGAGGTCGGCACCTCCGTCAATCTGGAAGGCGATGTAGCGGTTTCGACCGACCCGATCCTTCACGACCGTAAGGTTCCCCAGCGGGGGATACAGCGAGGAGGAATGAGCTTTGCGGGCCCGGAAGTATGTGATCCCCTCCACTTTCTCTTCCAGGAAACGCCTTCGTTCAACCGAAAGCCCGGGATTCTATCCATCGTCCAAATCGGGCGATCCTACTCCGCTTTCTCCTTTCGCATCCTCCCTCTCCGGCGGGCCAAAAAGACCGCGACCACAGCCACGACAGCGGCCGCCGTGACACCAATGGCGATGTAGAAGAGCAAGGGTGGCGGGGGTGGTGGGGGCGCGAGATGATGAGCCCAGGTCTCGTTGCTCCCGGCGACGGGGAAGGCTCCACCTGTACCGCCGCCAAACAAGACAGTGCGGTCTGATTCGGCGTCATACGCCAGGCGGGGAAAGGCTCGTGGGAATGGCCCCTTGCCAACGTGCGTGCGAATCCAAGTGTCGGTGTCGAAATCGTACGCCCAGGTGTCGCTGATGTAACTGTCTTCAAAGCCCCCAAAGAGGATGATCAGGTCCGCCTTGGCGTCGTAGGCCATGCCACGGACGTGTCCATGGGGGGGAGCCTCCTCCGGGTTCATCTCAGTCCAGGAGTTGGCGTTGAAGTCGTAAGCCCAGGTATCGGAGGCGACGTCGAGAGTCAGGGTAGCCAAAATGCCGCCGAAGAGAACGGTCCGGTCCGACTCCGCATCGTAGGCCATCCTGTGGACCAACCGGGCGGCGGGGCGGGTGCCCGGACTCATGTTCGTCCACGTATTCGCGTTGTAATCG
>JBHIBW010000146.1:0-3643 GCA_046759265.1 Thermoplasmata archaeon | reverse complement strand
AGGGCGGCGGTCATGACATGGCCGCCATGTACCAGAGCAACGAGCGCGCGCTGAAGATCGGTGCCTGGCTCACGGGAGTTTTCTTCATCATCGAGTTGGGGCTCGCTGTGATCAGCGGCTCCATCGCGGTCCTCTCCGACGCCTTCCACACGTTCTCGGCGGTGGGAGGTGTGGTCCTTGCGCTCATCGCCGGCCGCATCGCTGCCCGCCCGGCCGACCGCTATCGGACGTTCGGGTCGTTCCGTGCCGAAATCCTCGGCGCCTTGTTCAACGGCGTGTTTCTTCTGGGCATGGCGGGCCTCGTCTTCTACATGGGCACCCTCCGCCTCCTCAACCCGATGCCCGTCGACTTGACGTTCATGATCTACGCCGCCATCGGCGGCCTTATCACGCATCCATCTCCCTCGCCTTCCTCTATGGGGGGCAGAAGGAGAATCTGAACGTGCGAGGCGCCTACTGGCACGTCGTGCAGACCTTCGTAGGCAGCCTCCTCGTCGTGGTCGCAGTGGTGGTTATCTCCTTCACGGGGTTCCTCCAGATCGATCCCATCCTCGGGATGGGATTCGGCGCGGTCTTGGTCTGGGCCTCCGTGGGGATCATCCGCGAGTCGACCAGAATCCTGATGGACACGGTCCCGTCCGACGTCGATGTTGCGAAGGTGCAGGAAGCGCTCAGGGGCATCCCAGGCGTCAAGGACGTCCATCACGTCCACGCCTGGGCGCTGACCTCGGGCAGAAACCTGTTCTCGGCCCACATCCTCATCGACGAAAACGCCGAACATGAGGGCGTGCTGGACGAGGCCCGGGCGATCATCCGTACGCGGTTTGGCTTCTACTTCTCCACGCTGCAAGTCGAGAAGGCCGACGCCTACGAGGAGGGCGCCGAGGACATCGATTTCGCCGACATGTGACACCGCCGATCGCCACCTATTCCAGGTCTCTCGGTCGAACGACGAGTCCTGGATCTACTGCCTCTGGATTGATGGCGACGAGCTGCCATTCGAGGATCTGCGGACGAAAGACGCCTTGCCGCACGTAGGGGTCGCCCTCGACCAACTCCTCCGCCTGTTCTCGAGAGCCGCATACCAGCAGGTACCCGGCGGGCAGGTCGGAACGTGGCAGGAGGTTTCCCCCGAGGAGAATCTGGTTCCTGCGGATCAAACCGTCAATGAATGCTTCGTGTTCGGCGTTCAACCGCGGGTCGGAGGAGGCCCGTCCCGGCTGCAGGAGAACGAGGTAGTACATGGTTCCCTCCCGGAATCTGCATCAACGAAGCCCCCCGAGGTTTAGTATATACTCTATATGCAGTTTCCTTTGGTCGCACCGAGACCATCAAGATAAGACTTGAATCTTGAAGTTGGAGGCCCCATCCGGTGTTGGTGAAACGGGATGGGTGCACTCCAACGGGTCGTGGATTGGATCGAGGGACATGAGGTTTTCGAGCGAGAGAGGATGCCCAACGAGGTCCGAGCACTGGGGATGCTCCTCTACCGGTCCGGGCTGGGCTGCGGGATGGCGGGCCGGATCGTGGGGGTGTCCCACACGGCGGTGTGGGACTGGGTCCACCGGGGCCGGGCCCTCTTCGCGGACCAGAAGCGACGGGTCTGCCGGAGGCGTCTGGCCATCGACGAGAAGGAGGTCAAGGTGGGGGAGACGCCGTACTACGTCTGGGCCGCCGTGGACCTGGACCGGGAGGAGGTGGTGGAGGTCCTGGTGACCCAGGGCCGGAGCGGCCTGGAGGCCACCGCCTTCCTGCGGCGGGTGGCCCGCCTGTGCCGGGGGCGGAAGCCGCGGGTCTTCGTGGACGGCGGGAGCTGGTACCCCTGGGCCCTCCAACGGCTGGGCTTCCGTTGGACGGTGGTGGCCTTCGGACCCCGGTCTATGATTGAGCGGTTCTTCTCCCAGGTCGAGTGGCGGCTCGTACGGTTCTGGGGCCGGTTCTACCGGGGGGATCGGGAGAGCCTCCAGTCCTGGATGGAGGCCTTTGCAGGCCTCACAAATTCGGAGGAGTTGTTATCTTGATGGTCTCCCATTACCCTCCCCAGGAACCAGATGAGGGCGCTCCTATTCGAATCCATCGCTTTCAAATACGCGGCCCTCGCTGAAAGCGTACGTGCGATCCGCCCTTCTCGACGCCCCTGGCCAGGTGGTCGTGAAAGACCTCCCCGTACCCGCGCTCCAAGGCGGGGATCTCCTCGTGGACATGAAGGCTTGCGGTATCTGCGGGTCGGACCTTGAGAAGATCCGGGGCGGTTACACGGCCGCCCCCCCGGTCCTAGGCCATGAAGCGGTGGGGGTGGTCCGGGAGGCAGGGGAGGGCATCGAAGGCATTCGGGAAGGGGACCGGGTGTTCCCGCACCATCACGTGCCGTGCTATGCATGTGACTTCTGCCATGCCGGCAGCGAGACCATGTGTGCCGACTACCGGAGATGGCATCTCGAGCCCGGAGGGTTTGCCGAAGCGTTCCGCGTGCCCGCTTGGAACGTGCAGAAAGGGGGCGTCCTCACGCTCCCAACCTCCCTCTCCTTCGAGGAGGCCACCTTCATCGAGCCGCTGGCGTGCTGCATCCGAGCTCTGGATCGCTTCCGCGTGCCCAAAGGCGCCACCGTGCTCGTGTCCGGGGCCGGGCCTATGGGGCTCCTGACCCTTCAGCTCCTCCCGTTCTACGGCGCGGAGGACGTGCTCGTCAGCGAGGTCTCTTCGTACCGCTCGCGGGCCGCGCGGCGTCTGGGCGCCCTCACCGTCGATCCTGGTGAGGGGGATCTAGGCAAGGTCGTGAGGAAGGAGTCAGGGGGTCGAGGAGCCGATCTGGCCGTCGTCGCGTCGAGCAATCCGAAGGCGCTGCTCCAAGCCCTGGACAGTACCCGGGATGGGGGGACCGTGGGCCTCCTGGGCATCCCGGAAGCGGGCGCCTCCCTGCCCGAGGTGAGCCGTCTCCTCACGCGGGAACTCTCCCTCATTAGCAGCAACGCGGCGACGGAGCGAGAGACCCGGAGGGCCGTCGAGATGCTCGCCGAAGGCGCCATCGACGCGGCCTCCCTGGTGACTCATCGCGTCGGACTGGCGGAGATCGCGAAGGGCCTGGCGCTGGCGCAGAACGCGAAGGCCCTGAAGGTCGTCGTCACCCCTTGAGGTCCGATAAAGCTATTAGCGCCATCGCTCTAGGCACGATGCCTGGAGGGCCGCCGGTCCTCCCTTCCTCATTGAACCGGGGGTGCATGGTATGGATTGGGGGATGCAGAACCGCCTCTCGCGCATCATCAAACCAGGATCCGGTCGAACCGTGATGCTCGCGGCCGACCACGGGTACTTCCTCGGACCCACCCGGAAGTTGGAGGATCCCGGAAAGACCCTCCGACCCCTCATCCCCTATGCCGACGCCCTGATGGTGACCCGGGGCGTGGTCCGCAGTTCCATCAACCCGCTCACGGACATCCCCATCGTTCTCCGGGTATCCTGCGGGGTGAGCATCGTGGGGCCCTCGCTGTCCGACGAGGGGATCGCCAACTCGGTGAAAGACGCCCTCCGGCTCAACGCCTCGGCCATGGCCCTCTCCATTTTCGTAGGGACCGAGCACGAACGGCAGACCCTCCTGAACCTCGCCGAGCTGGTGGACCAGGGGACGGAACACGGAATCCCGGTT
>JBHIBW010000145.1:0-3682 GCA_046759265.1 Thermoplasmata archaeon | reverse complement strand
CTAATTATGCCGCTTGAGAATCGGCAAAGAACGTATAAATACGGTCCTCCGGCAACAACCGGCACCCATGCTGGATAGGGGTTGCCAGACCGAGATTTTCGACCCAAAGGGCCGCGGTTGGGGGTAGTTCTGAATGGGACCTAAAAAGAGCCAACGTGCCTCGAGAGCGCTCGTAACGCTGATCATCGCAGGCCTCCTCTTCGCCCCCTTGGCCGTGTTTCTCTCGACCCCTCCGGCGGCCGCCACCATCGTCGTGGTCAACGGGGATTGGACGGTGTCCGGGGTGGACAACGTCTTTGACGGCATCACCTTCCACGTCGATGGGGACGTCACCATCACCACCGGGGCCCTCCTGGAGATCCGGAACGGGGGCCTCATCTTCTTGCAGGACAGCCTTCACATCTACACCCTGACCATCGAGACCGGGGGAAGCGGGGACGGGGAGCTGATCCTGGACAACAGCCTCCTGTCCACCGAGCCAAACCAGCTGTCGGACTACCTGAAGCTCGACGTCGTGGTCGCCGGCACGCTCACCCTCCGCAACGGGGCGATGATCAAGCACCCGGGGACCCTGGCGCTCTCCGGTTCCGCGACGATGGACGCGAGGGACTCCGTCATCACGGGCTTCACCCCGGGGGAGATTTCGGCCTTCAACATGGACCCCGACGACAACGACGACGCCCCCGCCATGAGTTTTGGGGACTCATCCAGCGCCGTGATCGCCCGGTCCGTGGTGGACCGCCTGTACGAGAACCCCCTCTCGCCGGGCCCCGATGCCCGGTACAACATCACCACGTCCGGCTCGGCGACGTTGACGATCATTGACACCTACGTCGGGGTGGACTTCCTTAACGACAGCAAGTTCCACAACGTGATCGCGGCCGAGGGGAGTTCCAGCGTATACCTCTATAACATGACGCCGGATCTTGCGCAGTCGATCCTGGAGCCCCTCAGCGCGTGGATTCCCGCGTTGGTTCCCGAAGGCACCAGCTCCTCATTCTACATCCACCGTTGGCTGGACGTGACGGTTCGCGACCGGTTCGGGAGCGCCGTCGAAGACGCCGCAGTCGAGTCTCGGGTTCTGCCGATGGGTACCCTGGCCTACTACCCCGACAACGGGAACGGAAACGTGCCTAGCTCCACCCTCCTCGCCTACCTGGGCCGGACGGCGGGGAACTTCAACCGCACCGACTTCTTTGGACAGGCTCGGATCCCCCTGCTGACCGAATGGATCAACGCCACGGTCTTTGACCCGTCCACCCCCAACTCCGCCTTCGACGGGAACTACCGGATCGAGGCGAGCCAGACGGGCTCGGCCTCCAGCCAGGACATCGCGTTCCGTGCCTACCCCGCCATCGCGGAGGTGGACAACAGCATTGCCCATTCGGCCGATCTCGTCGACCTCCTGTGGCCCTCTCCGGACAACACGTACTTCTGGGACGAGCCTCAGACCATCGACTTCGATGTGACGGTGGACGGCAACGTCCGGGTGACCGCACATGTCGTCATCGACGGGGCGAACCTCACGATTCTCCAATTCGGCCCCTCCGCCGGGCGCCATTATCTGATCATCGAAGGGGAAGGACGTCTGACCATCCGGGACGGCGCCCTCCGAAGCAACCATCAGCTGACCGTCTTCCTGCAGAACAGCGGGCAGCTGGTCACTGAGGGAACGGACGTTCTCCTCAACGCGCCCGCAATGCGCGGGCTGATCCACAGCGAGGGGTCCTCCTCCATCGACCTGCGCGACGGAGTGCTTCAGGGGGATGTGGAGGCGCGAGGCGCGAGTGTGGCCCTACGCAACATCAGCATGGATGAAAGCGATCTCGTCTTCGACACGAGCGGGACCTCCCGTCTCTGGGACCCCACGTTCGGCAGCGACGTCAGCCTGTCTCTGCTCACCGACGACGGCAACGTCAACACCCTCGATCTCGACATCCGGAACGCCACCTTCGATCCCCTCCTCGGGCCCAGCGTGGTGTTCACGGACACCCAGTACGCCCAACTCACCGACGTGACCTTCGAGGACACGGGGAACTGGTGGGACGACCGCATCTTCGACAGCGCCAAGGTGGGCTTCCACTGGTGGCTCATGGTCAGCGCCGAGGACCCGATTGGCAACCCCATCGCAGACGCCAACATCACGCTTCGCAGGCTCAATCCGGTGACGCTCGGGTTTGCGGCCATCCCGGCTCCTGGATCGGACGACCTGTACTTTGGGACCTACCTCCCGGCGCACATTGAGGCGCCCGGCGGTATGATCCTCTACCGCGCCCTGGCCCAGGAGCGGTTCGCCGCCCAGGGCTGGGCAAACTCCACCTACCAGGCGAACGGGTCCATCGACCGGGACGGGAGGACCTTCTACGCGGAGGCGGACCTCGCGGCCTCCATGGATGCCAGCCAGAGTGTCGCCCTCGTGTACTGGAACTGGCCGGACCTCGCCATCGCCCTCTCAGACGTCGTGTTCACCCGGGTTCCCGTCGAAGGGGGTCCCGTCCAGGTCCAGGTCGATGTGCACAACCTGGGGATGGCCGACGCCCTCCCCGCGACCCTCGAGATTCTTGACAACGCCGTGCTCGCGGACTCCGTCCAGGCGGACGTCCCCTGGGGCGGGTCTCGGATCATCTCGCTCAACTGGACGCCCGGGTTCGCGGGTCTCCATAACGTCACCTTCCAGGTGTTAAGTCAGAACGACACCGTTCGGAACACGGATTGGGACTACCGCAACAACTTCGTGAGCCTGGTCGTGGACGTCCAGACGCGTCCGGACCTGGAGCTCCGGGCCGCGGACAATCCCGGCGTGGTGGCGGTGCAAGGGCGACCCTTCACCCTCGACGTCGTCGTCCACAACCTGGGGAACACCGCCGCCCTCAACTTCAAGATCGGCCTGTATGTGGGTTCGATCGCCGCCGAGAACGAGGTCGGCGCCGCCGAAGGCGTCTCGGTCTCCGGTGGCGGCAATGCCACCTTCTCCATCGAGGTCCAGGCCCTCCCGAACGTTGGCAACTACTCTCTCTTCATCTTCGCCGACGCCAACGGCGTCATCCCGGAGACCAGCGAGGACAACAACCGGCTGGAGATCCTCCTCCAGGTCGTGCCTCCCGAGGGGTCGGTCTTCTTTACCCTCCCTTCGGAGGGCCAGTCTTTCGATCAAGGCAACCAGATCCTGGTCACCGGCCTCGTCACCACACCGGGCGGCGCACCGATTCCAGACATGCAGGTGACCCTCATCCTGCGCGACCAGGATGGGACCGTATGGGACTCCAGCACGGTCTTCACGGACCAGGCCGGGGAGTTCATCGCGCCCCTGACCATCGCCGAGAGCGGCCCCGCCGGGGAGTGGACCGTCGCCGCCGTGGCGGACGCGGGCACCATCAGCCCGGCGTCCATCCGCATCAGCGTGTCGGAGGTCGTCCCGTGGTACCTGATCCCGGTGCCCATCGTGAACCTCCCGCTCTGGATGGTCCTCGCGGCCGTGGGCGCCGTGCTCATGGTCGTCTTCGCCGTCGGCGCGTACATGCGCTCCTTCGGGCTCGGCCGCCTCGTCGAGTGCGGCGAGTGTGGCGCCTTCATCCCGGAGTCCAGCGAGTCGTGTCCCAAGTGCGGGACTGAGTTCGAGCACGAGATGGCGAAGTGCCGCAGCTGCCACGCCTGGATCCCGGCCGACGTGAAGAAGTGCCCG
>JBHIBW010000144.1:0-3773 GCA_046759265.1 Thermoplasmata archaeon | reverse complement strand
CCGCCCATGGCCGCGATGTCGCTCAGGTTCACGGCGGCCGCGTACCACCCGACCTGCTCCCCCGAGGCCCCGGGCGGGATGTGTGTGCGCTCGTTGATCACGTCCGTCGTCAACAGGAGGTAGCGATCGCCGACCCGAAGGGCGGCCGCGTCGTCGCCCAGCGCCGTCGAGCCCTCCGCGCCGAAGATCTCCAGGAGTCGACGGACCAACGCCCGCTCCCCCAGGTCCGCGAGGGTCGCCACCCTCAATCCAAGGGCGGGAGTCTATAAGAATCTCCATCGGTTGCCGCTGTGAGGAGGGCGGCCGTGGAGCTCGCAGTCGACCTGCCCATTCAGGGGATCGCTGGAGAAGCGGAAACACTCGTCGAATACGCCGTCCTGGCCGAGGAGGCGGGATGGGATGGGGTTTCCCTGGAGGACTACGTCAGCTACTACCGCGAAGGACCGCTGTTCGACCCCTGGCTCGTGCTCGCGGCCATCGCGGCCCGGACGGAACGCATCCGGCTGGACATCTCCGTCTCCCCGCTCGCGCGCCGCCGGCCGTGGAAGGTGGCACGCGAGGCGGTTACCCTGGATCACCTCTCGAACGGCCGGTTCACCCTGGGCGTGGGGGTGGGGGACGATACGGACAAGAGCTTCACCCACTTCGCAGGCGAGGTCACCGACACGCGTTCGCGTGCCGGTCGACTCGACGAGACCTTGGAGATCCTCGAAGGGCTGTGGAGCGGGAAGCCCTTCGCCTACCAGGGTGCGCACTTCCAGCTCGAGGAGGTCATCTTTGAGCCGCGACCGGTTCAACGCCCCCGCATCCCCATCTGGGTGGGAGGAGGATGGCCTCGAGAGGGCCCCCTCCGGAGGGCCGCCCGCTGGGATGGCGCGATCTTCTACAAGGTCTCCACCGACGGCCAGTTTCACGAGATGGAGCCGGAGGACATCGCGGCCATCCGGGCGGCGATCGACGCGCGACGCACCACGAGCAGGCCCTACGAAGTTGTCACCGGAGGCCCGACGCCCGGGGACGACCCCGACGCCGCCCGCGCGAAGCTGGCCCCCCTCGCGGAGGCCGGGGTGACGAACTGGCACGAGTTCCTGCCCAACGATCCCCGGGCCATGCGGCAACGGATCGAGGCGGGTCCTCCCCCTTGGGAATGAGGGATCCGGTCGGATGCGGGTTGCGGGATTTGAACCCACGCTACGAGCTGTTTGCAGGTGCCTTTGGCAAGCTCGGGTCCTACCAGGCTAGACTAAACCCGCGCAGCGCTCCCTAACGACGGCCCTATCTTAAAGGTCGTCAGACCCCCTGGGTTAAGGGTTAAAGCGAGCCTGAGACTTCCCCGCGCCGATGGCGTCCGATCTCGTCGGGGAGGTCATGGAGGACATCCGCTCCCCCCTCTACCGGAACGCCATTTTCCTGATCGTTCACACCCTCCTCGTCGCCGGGGCCGGGTTCTTCTTCTGGGTCATCGTGTCCCTCCTCTTCGGGAGTGATGAAGCCGTGGGGCAGGCCCTGCTCCTGGTCAGCGTCATGACCCTCGTCGTGACGGTCTCCACGTTGGGCTTCGGCACCGGCTTGATTCGCTTTCTCCCCACCTCCAAGGGGGACAAGGGCCGGATGGTGAACAGCGCCCTCGCCGTGAGCGCCATCGTGGCCGCCGTCCTGGCGATCGTCGTCCTTCTGACGATGGGCCTCTGGTTCCCGGCCGGGGCCGACGTCCTCAGCCTCGCCACCCTGGTACCGGTCTTCTTCCTCCTGGCCGTCCTCTCGGTCGCCGTCCCGATCGTGGACAGCAGTTTCCTGGCGGGACGGAAGGCGTCCTACGTGGTCATGCGAAGCAGCCTCTTCCAAGCGGCCCGCCTGATCGCGCCGGTCGTCCTGATCGGGCTGCTGGGGGTCATCGGCGTCCTCGCGTCCCTCATGGTGGCCCACCTCTTCGCCTTGGGGGTAGCCTTCGCCATCCTCCTTCCCCGTCTCTACCCCGGATTTCGCCTGACCCCCGTGGTGGACCGCGACCTTCTGGGGGAGATGATTCACTTCTCCCTGGGAAACCACGTCGGGGAAATCTTCCATATCCTCCCTTACCCGGCGCTCCTGGTCCTCATCACGTGGCTGGCCGGCAGCGCGGCGGCGGCCTTCTTCGGCATCCCGTGGATCATCGCGGGCATCCTGTTCGCGGTCCCGCTGATGGCGGGGACCTCCCTGTATGTCGAAGGATCCCACTTCTCCGATCGGCTCGGGAGGGACCTTCGACGGACCCTTCGGTTCGTGCTCCCGCTCCTGGTCTTGGGCATCGCCTTCGTCTTCTTCTTCGCCGAGTGGCTCCTTTCCCTGTTCGACATCGCGTTCCCGCCGGAGGCGGTGCAGCTCCTTCGGATCCTCGCCCTCTCCGCGATCTTCGTGGCCGTCAACGGGCTCTTCATCTCGGTGGCCCGGGTCAAGAAGTGGGTGAAGGCCATCATCGCCCTGTGGGCGTACATCGCCGTCTCCACGATCGTTCTCGCCTACTTCCTCCTCCCGGTCTTCGGCCTTGTGGGCGCGGGGTATGCGTGGTTCCTTGGGAACGGGACGGCCGCCCTCGCGGTGACAGCCGCCTACCTCCTGAGGCGCGGCTCCATCCGTGCCCTCTTTGCGGCGCCGGCCGAGGAGGGCTAGGGTTCCAGGACCCCACCGACGGCGACCACCTCGAGCCCCTCGTCTCGGAGTCGCTGGATGTAGGGGGTGATTCCGACGGAGTCGCTGGCGATGTGGCCCGTGACGATCAGGTTCTTCCCCCGCACCTCCGGGTCCTCCCGCAGGCGCTGGAGCTCCGGCGAGGCGATGTGGATGTAGATCAGGGTGTCCACCCCGTGGGAGAAGTAGGCCTTGGCCACGGCGTACCCGCCGTTGGTTCCGGCCCCATGGGCCACGACCCAGCGACCGAGGGCGTGGGCGGCGTCGCCCAGCCGGAGCTCGATTTCGGTCTCAGCGGCAGCGAACTCCGGGAAGGCCTGGAGGGCGGCGATCCCCTGCCCCACGGTCGCCTCCCCCCCGGCGGTATGCAGCGCCTCCGCCATCCGCCTCCGCCCCATCTCGTCCCAGGGCTGGTGGATGTTCAGGAACGGCAGACCGAGGAGCCGGGCGACGGCCGGGACCCGATCGTAATTGTGGGCGTGACGGGCCGTCTCGATGGGGTCGGAGAGCGCAGCCACCGCTTGGAGGGCCTCGTCCTTGGGGACCCCTGCCTCCTGCATGAGCTCCGCGTGACGGGTGAGGACGTGGTGGAAGCGGATGCTGGCGTGGCCTCCGACCGGGTGGTGGGCGATCACTCCGTCAAAGCCATCCTTCCGGGCCAGATAGAGCTCGCCGACCCCGATATCGATCCCCACGAGGAGGCGCTGAAGATCCGCTCCCGCCACGTGGATCTGGGAGTCGGCCGGCACCTCCCTGAACCCGACCATCTCGAGGGCGAGGGCCATCAGGCCATCGGTGTCCATGGCTGGGGGATGGCCGGAGGACGATAAAGGACCGCCGCCATCGTCGATTGCCGAAGGAAAGATTTATCATCGTCGAACCACCTGGGCGCTGCCTCGAGGCTTTGGCCATGGAGGAAACGTTTGGGGCCCCGGACGTCCGCGGGTGCCGGCACGAGACCGGCTACGACTGCGACGGCCTCTTTCACTACTGCCACCTCTGCAGCATGCCCCTCGACGACTGCTTTCACGCCTCGGATTAGACCCTACCTCCGTCAAACGGGGGAAAATTATTAATTCTGGGTCCATCATGCGCCCGCGGGATGG
>JBHIBW010000143.1:0-3804 GCA_046759265.1 Thermoplasmata archaeon | reverse complement strand
GAGACCCTGAAGGCCGAGATCTCCCAGAAGGAGGAGGAGGTCCGGACGAAGGAGACCTACCTGGCCTCGAAGATGGAAGAGCTCCGGATGCGGGAACAGGGGATCATCGAGGAGGACATCGAGGCGCGGGAGGAGGAGCGGGCCTTCGAGATCAAGCAGGAGAAGGTGAAGACGGGGACGCCTCGGCTGGACGACCTCCTCCTGGGGGGCATTCCCTTCGGCTCCAACGTGTCGGTGTACGGCCCGCCCTTCATTGGGAAGGAGGTCGTGGTGAATGGCTTCGTGGCCGAGGGTCTCAAGAAGGGCGTTCCAGCCATCTGGGTCATCACGGACAAGACGCCCGACGACATCCGAGATGAGATGCAGTACGTGGTGCCCGGCTACGAAGAGTATGAGAACCTCGGACTTGTCCACTATATCGACGCCTACTCGAAGGGCATGGGCGCCGCCACCGACGACTCGTACGCGACCTACATCGACGATCCCACGGACCAGGCGGCCATCCTCGAGGCCGTCGACCAAGTCGCCACCGAGCTCATGAAGGAGCACAAGACGTACCGTCTTGCCTTCCGCTCAATCTCCACCCTGATGGCCTACCTCGACCCGGCCTCCACGTTCCGGTTCCTACAGCCGTTCGCCGGCCGGAGGAAACGGGACAAGGCGGTCACCCTCTACGTCATCGAGAAGGGGATGCATGGGGAGCAGGACATTCAGATGCTCGGGAGCCTGATGGACGGGATGGTCGACTTCAAGGTGGAGCAGCTCAAGACGTACCTGAGCGTGAAGGGCATCTCCGACGCCCAGTCCCGTGCCTGGATTCAGTACATGTACTCCAAGCAGGGCATCAGCATCGGGTCGTTCACGCTGGACCACATCCGGTAGACGCGCCCGAGGGATGTCCGGGCCCCTACGCCACCTCCATCCCGCTCGATTGCTTCCCTCCGCCCTTCAGTTTGATCATGGGCAGGGGGATCGGCGGTGGGAGGCGCAGGTCCTTGGCGATGACAACCGCCTCCTGAATGCAGAAGGACATGATGGCCGTGTGGATCTCGCTGGCCACGGCCTCGGGCATGTTGCCCGTCTTCTCCCAGACCTGGGGGAGGGAGGGGTCGCCCTCGAAGTTGAGGCTCCCCTCGATCTGGATGACGCCGACTCCGCTGTAGTTCACGGTGAAGCGGAAGTCGACCGCCGAGTCTTCGCTCACCGGGTAGACCCTCGTGACCGTGCTGTTGTGGTCTACCCGGACATTCTTGAGCTTCTCGCCACTCTTCGCGAACCGCTTTCCTTCAAGGGACGTCAGCTCCATGCTCTTGACGGGCATTCTGTCTCCGGTGAGCAGCCCGGCGGTATAAGCGTTCTAGCCCGTGCGCACCCAGAGCCGCAGCCGCCTCGTGGTTTTTAGGCGGGTCGCAGTTGGAGGTGCGGATGACCCTCTTCGTCGGGCTTGACGACACCGATTCCCCGCGCTCGATGTGCACCACGTTCGTGGCCACGGAGCTCATCGCTCGGTTTCGCGCGCTTGGATGGGGACTGGAGGGGTATCCTCGGCTCGTCCGCTTGAACCCCAACATTCCGTGGAAGACTCGGGGGAACGGGGCCCTCGCACTCCGGTTCGGTCCGGGGAGGCCCCACTCCCAGCCCGCAGGTGCGTATCGGGGGTGGACGGTTCGCTTGTCTGACGGGGGCAGCGAAGGGGTCTCGGGCCAGGCGCTGCAGCGGGCCGCCCGCGACACGATTCTCGAGCTGGCTGACCTGGACGACCCAGGGACCCAACCGGGGCTGGTGATGACGCGCAGGCGCCCGGGCGGGGAGTTCTACTGGCAGGCGGTTCGGGACGTCGTCCCCATCAGTCAGATCGCCGCGGACCGAGAAGAGGCCGATTTTGTCTTCGCCCCGAAGGGGCCTCGGGGCCTGATCGGTGCCCTGGCCGCCCTCGCTTGGAGGCCTCGGGATCGGACCTATGAGGTCCTGGCGTATCGCGAGCCGAACCGCTGGGGGACGCCTCGCCGTCTCGTCGAGTCCGACGTGGCGAACCTGGATCGCCGGTTCCCCCGAACCTTCAACAACTTCGACCCGGAGGTAGCCCATGTGGCCATCGCCCCCCGCTCTCCGTGCCCGGTTCTGTTCGGGATTCGAGGTGAGGGCCCGGACGAGCTCCCGTCTGCCTTGGCGACGGTGCGCGGAGAGCCCCTCGACCGCTGGCTCATCTTCGAGACGAATCAGGGAACGGACGACCACCTCGTCTCGCGCCCCGTGGCGGAGCTGCGAGCTCACACCTCAGCCATCCTGGAGGGTTGGGTCAGTGGGGTTCCCGAGGCCATTCCGGGAGGCCACGTGGTCTTTCCCTTCAGCGACGGAGCCAAGGTGGACTGTCTGGCCTATGAACCTTCCAAGTCCTTCCGTCGGGTCGTTCGGCGCCTCCGGCCGGGAGATCGGCTCCGGGTCTACGGGGCGGTGCGAAAGGAGCCCCGTGCCATCAACCTCGAGAAGTTGGAGGTCTTGGAGCCAACCAGGAGCCTTGTCAAGGCGGGAAACCCCCGTTGTCCGACGTGCAGGCGCTCGATGAAGTCGGTGGGACGAGGGGCGGGGTACCGATGTCGACGGTGCGGGACGCGTGCGTCGCAGGAGGAGGCGCGGTTTGTCCGCCCGGAGGGCGTCCTGACCCGCGGGTTCTACGAGCCTCCCGTATCGGCCCGGAGGCACCTCAGCAAGCCCCTGAAGCGCCTTGGGATCCCTTACGAGGCCTTCCCCACCGCCCGGATGGAGTCGGCGAGGATATCCATCCCGGCCTCGAACAGGTCCTCTTCAATCGTAAGCGCGGGGATGTAGCGGATTACAGAGGTGCCGCTGGGGAGAAGAATCAGCCCCCTGCGAAGGGCCTCCTCCAGGATCGCGTCCCTCTCCTTCACGGCGGGTTCCCTCTTCCCCCCATCCGTCACGAACTCAGTCGCCCGCATGAGGCCCAGCCCTCGATTGTCCCCCATGATCGGCAGGTCCTCTTTCAACTCTTCCAACCGCCTGTGCATCCTCTCTCCGAGGCGGGCCGCGCGTGCGGGCAGCTTCTGCTCCTCCAGGATCCGGAGCGTGGCCAGGGCCGAGGCGCAGGCCACGGGGTTCCCGCCGAAGGTGTTGCTGTGGGCTCCCGAGACGCCGAAGTCCAGATCGGCGTTGAAGACCAGGGCCCCGATCGGGAGCCCGTTGCCCAGGCCCTTGGCGAGGGCCACGGCGTCGGGCGCGATTCCGGCGTGTTCGACGGCGAACATGCGGCCCGTTCGGCCCAGCCCGGTCTGCACCTCGTCGGCGATGAGCGGGATGTCGTGATCCTTCGCGATACGGGCGATTTCCTCCGTCCATCCCGGCGGAGGGACCACGTACCCCCCCTCTCCCTGTACAGGCTCGAAGACGAGGCCGGCGAGCTCCGAGGGAGGGACCACCTTGCTCAGGTACTGGTCCTCTATGACCTGGGCGCACCAGATGTCACACTCCGGATAGGTGAGGCCGTAGGGGCAGCGGTAGCAGTAGGAGTACGGAACCAGGTTCGCTCCGGGCATCGCGGGGAAGAATCGCTCGCGTTGGACGCCCTTGCTGGACGTCAGGGACAAGGACCCCATCGTGCGGCCGTGGAAGGCGTTGAGAAAGGCCAGGAACTGCTTCCCCGGTCGGTTCCACCGGGCCAGCTTGATCGCAGCCTCGATGGACTCCGTGCCCGAGTTGGTGAAGAAGACCTTCTTGGGAAAATTCCCTGGCGTCACCCGCGCGAGGGCCTCGGCCTACAATGGTCGCGGTCCGTGGTGGAACGCCGGG
>JBHIBW010000142.1:0-3873 GCA_046759265.1 Thermoplasmata archaeon | reverse complement strand
ACGCCGATGGGCACGAAGGACAACGGGGCGACGATGTAGTGGGGCTGGTCCATGACCTTCTCCATCTCGTCCAGGAGCACGCAGGTGTCGTAAGCGTCGTCGGCGGTCTCCCCCGGGAGTCCGATGATGGCGGTGAGGGCCGGGAACCACTTGTTCTCGTTCAGGATCTTGATGGACTCCCGGACGACCTCGGGCCACTCCGAGGGCTGGTAGGGCAAGAGCTTTCGCGGCATGATCTTCTCGACGAGCGAGACGCTGCCCGTCTCGAGCCCGGCCTGGAGGCCGACCCACTTCTGTTGAACGCCGTGTCCGTTGAGGATCTGGCTCAGGTCGTGGATGAGATCGGGATCGGCCGCGACGGAGGCCAGGGTCCCGTGGGTGGGGTTGCCCGACTGGATGCCCTTGACATCCATGGCCGCCTGGAAGATCTCCTTGATGGCGTCCGCGTTGGGCATCATGGTGCGATAGTTCTCGACCTTGTAGAGGAAGATGTCATCCGAGTGGAGCCAGGCGTTGTTGAGGCCCACCTTCGCGTTGACGGCGGCCTCCTGCTGGATGAACTCCGGTGAGAAATAACGCAGCTTGCGGAGGGTCACCTCACAGAACTGGCAGCCCCGGCCGCAGCCGCGCATCACCTCGACCATCCCGTGCATGCTGGGGCCGACGATGGGCGGGATCTCCTCCAGCTTGGGTGGGTTCAGCGGCGCCGGAATGCTCTCGGGCGCGGACCCGTCCATGATGTCCCGGAAGATGTCCCCGATGATGTGGTCCGTCTCCCCGGCTACGAGGTGGTCGATGTCGTAGCGTTCCTTCTCCTCCGGCCGGTAGTCGAAATGCCAGACCCCGGCGCCCCCGACGACGACCTTGAACTTGCGGTTCCCGTTGGGGAGGTTCATCACCAGGTCCTCGAAGCAGGCCTTGGTGTAGGGGGTCATCACCCCGCCGTTGGTGAAGCTCATGCTCACCGGCCCGAGGCCTAGGGGATCCATAGTGTGCAAGCCCACGACCTCCGTCTCGGGCCCGATGAACTCGTTGATGTGCCGGGGGTGGGCGACCACGATTTCGTCCCGGGCAAAGTCGCTCAGGAGCGCGGACTCCAGCTTCCGGAGCCCATACGGGGCCCAGACCGCCTCGCCGTTCCGATGGGGCGGGTTCGGGGCCAGGACGCGGAAGGCAAAGCGCGAGGACCAGAAGTCTGTGGGAATGCAACTGAAGAACGTCGCGAGAGGCAGCTCTCGGAAGTTCGTCATCAGGCTGTAATCCGCCGATAGGACGATCCGGGCCATCTCTCATCCACCCCCCCGTGGTCGAGGCTCTTGGCGGGGTCCACCGCCTCGCGTCACCGGCTTGGCGTGCCTCATCCCCAAGCGACCTCCCTGTGGTCCGCCCGCGCATTACGGAGCAGGAACGCGATTTTTCGCCTCATCGTCCGGCCTGAATTTAACATTTTTCCTGCCTGGTGGAGGACCGTCCAGTCTCCGGCATAACGCCGTGATTCTTCCGCGCCTAGGCACTCAACCTAGAAATACGCTTGGGGCTACTGGAAGGCACCATGGCCGTGTACTCCACCTACGGCCCCGTCAAGCCGCCCATCCGCTTCAGCCGACAAGAGGTGGGCCAGATCGTCCTGGCCGTCGCGGTCCTCACCTTCGCCTTTGCTCTCCTCCTCTCGCGCCTCTACGGATTCCTTGGCGCTTTGATCCTCGCGGCCGTCGCCGTGCCCTCGGGGTTTCTCCTTCACGAACTCGGACACAAGGTGGTCGCCCAGCGGTACGGGTTCTTCGCCGAGTTTCGGGCGTGGTATATGGGGCTTGTCTTGGCGGTGTTTACCGCGTTCTTCGGTTTCTTGTTCGCCGCCCCCGGGGCCGTCATGATCCAAGGGTTCGGGTCTCCAGAGCAGACCGGCAGGATCAGCGCCGCGGGGCCCGGAGTCAACCTGGCCATCGGGGGCCCCTTCGCCCTCATCTGGTTCCTCCTCGTCGTGGCCGGATTCAACTTCGCCATCGGGATGGCCATCACCCTCACCGACCTCGTGGGAGGGGTCGCCTTCATTAACGTACTCCTGGGCGCGTTCAACATGATCCCGATCCCCCCGTTGGATGGCTCCAAGATCGTCCGGTGGAACCTAGGGACTTACCTCCTGCTCCTGGCGCCCTTGGCGGCGCTGGTGGTGCTCGGCTTTCTGTTCTTCAGTCCCTTCCTCTAGTCGGCGTTGATGAGGTTCGCGAAGAAGCCGGCCCCGAACCCGTTGTCCACGTTCACCACCGCGACCCCGGGCACGCACGTGTTCATCATGGCGAGAAGGGCCGCCAACCCGTCGAAGTTCGCGCCGTATCCGACGCTCGTCGGCACGGCGATGACAGGGGCCTCGATGAGGCCCGCGACGGCGCTCGGCAGAGCCCCCTCCATCCCCGCCACCACGATGGCCACGTTCGCCTCGCCCAACGGCTTCCCTTGGTCCAGGAGTCGGTGCACCCCTGCTACCCCCACGTCGTAGATACGAGCGGTGCGGTTGCCCAGGACCTCGCAGGTTACCGCCGCCTCCTCCGCGACGGGTCGGTCGGAGGTGCCCCCTGTGGCCACGACTACGTGACCCCGTTCCGGGGAGGCCGGGGACCCAACGAGGATCAATCGGGCTTCTGGGAAGTACGCGACCTCGTGCGATGTCAGTTGGCTCCGCACCGTGTCGTAGACCTCGGGGTCCGCCCTCGTGGCCAGGACCCGCTCTGAATCCCGGGCCAGGCCTTGGAGGATGGTGGCGACCTGATCGGCCGCCTTCCCCGGGCAGTAGACGACCTCGGGAAAACCGCGCCGAATGGACCGATGGGTGTCCAGTTTGGCGAATCCAAGATCCTCGAAGGGGAGCCGCCGGAAGGACTCCATGGCCTCACCGACGGTGATCTCGCCCTCCTGGAGCGACTCGAGGAGGACCTGGAGCTTCTCCCGGTCCATGGTCCTAGCCGACCTTCTCCCATTTCTCGAGCTCGAGGACGCTGGAGAGGGTGCCGCCCCGCTTGATCTCCTCGCGGATGCGATTCTCCCGCTCCAGCACGTCCAGGGAACGGTTCGCGATCTCCACGCCCATCTCCTGCGGAATCACGACGACGCCGGTCTCGTCGCCCACGATCCAGTCGCCCGTGCGGACCTGCTGGCCTCCGCAGGTGATCTCAGGACCAATCTCGCCGTGCCCTTTGGGCTCACCCGCGTGCGGCACGACCCACCGCGAGAAGACGGGGAAATCCGCGTCCAGAATGGCCTCCATGTCACGGGAAGCCCCGTCGATCACCACGCCGGCGACGCCCTTGACCTTGCAGCTCCACGACGCGAGTTCCCCCCACACGGCCGTCTTGCCGCCCCCGACGTCCACGACAATAACGGTACCCTGGGTGGCCTTGTCGATGGCCTCCACCGGTTTCGCCCAATCGCCATCGGCCGTCTTGACGGTCAGAGCGCGCCCGACCATGCGCGTCCCCCGGTTGACCCTGGGGTGGATGTCCGCCATGGGTCCCCGCTTCTGCATGGCGTCGGCGATGTTGGAGGTGGACACCTGGGCGAACGCCTCGTAGAGTTCCTCTTCCCCGTACTTCTTGTACAGCTTCGTCCGGAGGGCCTTCCGTTCCCGCATGGCCCGTTTGATGTCCGCGGTCGCCTGGGTCACCTTCGGCTCCTTGATGATGGCCCCGCCCACGATGACGATCGAGGCGCCGGCCTCGAGGACCTGCGGGACCGTTTCGGTGTTCAGACCGCCCGCGACGGCGATGGGGATGCTGACCGCCTCCGAGAGGGCCTTCAACTCCTCCAGAGGGGTGCGCGCCACCATCTGTTCGTCGATGCTCACGTGGTGGCAGAGGTAGTCGACCCCTAGGGCCTCCA
>JBHIBW010000141.1:0-3936 GCA_046759265.1 Thermoplasmata archaeon | reverse complement strand
TCTTGCTCTTGAGCTCGGCCGCGCTGAGGACCGTCACCATGTGCTCTCGCTCCCTTCCCCCGGGGGGTGCTTCATTGACGGGAGGCCGCTATTTAGGAGTTCGGACCCCCAGTCGTCCCCGCCCCGGCGTGCCTGAACCCGCCTCGGGCTGGAGGTCGTACGCTCGACTTCGTTGACGCGAAACACTTAAGGCGCCATGACCCACTGCCGGCGCGGAGGGGTTTCAACGGCAGAAGAGAGAGCGACTGGGGCGTTCGTGCTTGGACTGGTCGGGGCCATCTTTCACCTAATTGGCGGCGTCGCATTCATTTTCCTTGGAGCTCTGCTGGCTGGTTTCGGCCTCGGAGGACTCATTCCAGGCGCTCCTACGGGGAGTGAGGGCCTCCTGGCGGGCCTTGGGATCGCGTTTGTAGCCCTCGCCGTGATTTTCATCGTTCTCGCGTTCCTGGGGGCCTTCTGGATGTACTCGGGGGACAAGCGGAAGACGACCTATGGGGGCATTCTCACCCTCATCATCGCCATCATCGCCTTCCCGACCTTCTGGGGATTCTTCATCGGCTCCCTATTGGGTTTCATCGGCGCCATCCTCGGCCTCGTCTGGAATCCGATGCCCGCAATGCCGGCCCCGGCCCCTGCCGCGGCGGCCGCACCGCCGGCTGCGCCTGCACCTGCGCCTGAGCCCATGCCTGAGCCGGAACCCGAACCCGAAGAGTCTTCCACTAAAGAGATGTAGTCGCCGACCCGGGTATCACGGTCCGGTCCGCCAATCGCCCCGCGGATCGGTCACTCTCTGTCCACTTCGTCCCGCCTAACCCTAACCTTCTGACCATTCTCAGATGGGTTAAGGTGAAAAACGATGTGGACGACGGATCTGGGAAGTTGGGTATCGACCAAGCACACGCCCGGGTCCTCGGATGAGCTCGTCAAGTACGTTCGCGGCGAGTTCGGCGAGGCGAGCATCGGGTGGTACCTCGCGGATGCGCGCCGGGCCCTAGGAGCGCGCAGAGACATCAAGGCTTCTCAGGGAACCCTCGAGAGGACTCAGGCCGTGGCCGCGAGGGCGTAGATCGATCAACCTCTGAGAACTACGGCCGCGTGTGTGACGGAGCGGAAGACGAGAACTATCCCGTACCCTGAAATACAGCAACTCAACGCTGGCTTCGTCTTCGCCTTACTGCCAGGGCCTCTCTCTTAAGACACGACGCACAATCCGAAGCACATCGATCTGGCGGCGATATTGCCCTGCCAGCTGACGGGCACGTCGCCGACTCATGCCCTTCCTTCGCAAGGTCCTCCTAAACGACCCGGCTGAGCGCCGGCTCCCAAAGAGGAGTCGGACTGAGCTTGAGACGAGCCGAGCAAGAAGGACCGGCACGTGCGTGACGACCGCGCCCATAATGTCGCGCGCTTCGCTCATTCGAAATCGATCTCGAAGTCGTCGTCCTTCAGGCGTTCCCTGATCTTCTTCTTGACCTTCTTCTCGATTTCCGACTCCCAATCCCCTTCACGGTGCTCGGACCAGTCGGCTTTACCGATCATCTCTTGGATCATGCCGACCAGGTTGCTCCGATCCATGAACTGCTTCGTGAGCTCGAAGGCCTTGTCCTCGTCCATGCCCGCCTCCCGGAGGCTCTTGTAAAAGTCGGAGACCGCCTCGGCGTACTTCCCCGTCTGCTCGGCGCCGAAGAGGGATTCGGAGATGGCGTTCAGAAGCTTCGGGACCTCGGTGGAGACCACGGAGAGAATCGCCTGGACTTCCTCTGCGTCAGTGTCAGCCATCTTTGCACCTAGGAAGACCAGCTACGGTCGGGGGTTTAAAGAAACTGGGCACTTGTGACCAATAAGGTGGCTGCGACTCAGCCGCGACTTTCGTTATCACACCCGATATTCGGAAAACCGGGTTTAATAGCTTTCACGCCTGGCAAGGTACCGCAATGACGGCGAAGTCGAAGCAGGTGACCCAATCGGCGCGCCAACTTCTCATCGTGGGCGGCCTCCTCGCCATCGGCCTGGCCCCCATGCTCCTTCTGCTTCGGGTCCCGATCGAGGACATCCAGCTCAGCTCCCTGACGGTCGAGGCCGTGGCCATCGTCCTTGGGCTCATCCTCATCTTCGCGGCCCGCCAGACGCAGGAGTCGCTCTTGACCGGGGTTTTGCTGGCCCTGGTGGCCTCCAGCGCCATGATGGCGCTCGGCGGCATGGCCGGACTCATCGGTGGCCTCTTCGGCATCGTCGGGGTCATCGTCGCCTCGGTCCCCTACCTGCAGAACTACGTGACTTGGAAGAGCTAAACGCCTCCTGCGCGGGGGTCAGTCTTCTCCTTCTGCTGTCGAGTCGGGTGCCACCAGACCCAGCACCTTCGACCAGCGTCGAACCGTCTCGTCGGAAACGTCGTAGACCTTCCCGCGCGACTGTGTCGTCGCCACCACAACCCCCTTCGACTCCAGGCCTTGAAGGCGCTCCCGGACGATGCGGCGGGAGGCCTTGCCGCGAAGCTTCCGCACCGCCTCGGTGATCTGGGAGATGTTTCGGCCCCCCTTCTCGAACAGGACCTTTACGATGTCACGGGAGATGGGGTCCTTGAGTTCGGGAATGGCCATGTCGGGGGAGAGGGAGCCGTACCGCTCGAGGAGGTCCAGGAGCCGAAAGTAGGAGCGTGCGATCTCCTGGAGACGGTCGAGGTGCCCGAGAAGTTCGCCGTACGGCTTTCGAAGGAGGTTGATGGCCCCTTCAAGCTGCTCGATCTTGGAGGCCAGGTCCTCGAGCTGGGCCTTGTCTTCCGCCCCCTCCTCCTCCTCGCTCGTCATGCGCGACGGCCGCAGAGGGGTCCCTCGCTACATAACACCGCCTTCAGCGAGTGGAGGATGCCTCCGACGGATTAGGACCCCTGATCCGCGAAAGGTGCCTGGACTCGGCGAACGTTGGAGCGGACTCTGACCCCTCTGCCCAGAGCCACCATGAAGATGGCGTCCTTCCCCTCGGCGTGGGGTGAGAAGAAGTCCACGATCTCGTCGTCGTAGAAGGTGAGGCCAGTGGCACCCAGGCTGAGACCGTACGCGGCCAGGTACATCCTTCCGCCCAGGACGCCCGCTTCGAGCTGGGCGATTCGGTAGCCCCGGTTGCCGAACCGACCGAGCACGCGTTCCAGGTCCGCGAGGAAGAACACGACCGCACTCGCGTCGGCGGGGAGGGCCTGTTCCAAGCCCAAGAAACCCGCCCATTGACGGAAGTCTCCTTCCTTGAGAAGCTCCAGTTGAGGCCGGTCGCCGGCGTAATAATACGCCCCCGGCGGAACCCCCGTGACCTCGTTGACGATGAGGTAGAGGTCGACGAGTCGCGTCTCTGTCCCCTGGAGGAAGTCCGCCTCGAACCCCCGTGTCGCGAAGTGGAGGATGGGTCCAAGCTGGTCGTCTGCAATCGGGGTCCGGCGGAAGTGGCGAGTCGAGCCCCGCCGGAGGATGGTTTCCCCCAGAGACCCGCCTAGGTTCTCCCCCACGACCAGCTGAGAGGTCTCACCCTTCACTTCGTCTGGCTTCCGAGAGAGTGAACCTTTCCACTGGCGAACGCCTTCCGAGTCGTCTAAGGATGACGCGTCGTGGACGGCCTGAATCGCTGGGTACTCGACCTCCTCCCGGCTGAGGGGTCGGATCTTCGGCCTCAGAGCTGGCACGTCCGATGGAGCGGAGGGCACCTCTGCAACGGGTCCCAGAGAGACGAGGCATAAACTCGCCTCGTGGATCCCGTCAACACCCAACAGGCGGTCCAACCGGGTGTCGATAAAGCCTGCGATCACGTGAGCCGGGAGGTCCGCGGCCGTCGCGGTGGCCAGAAGATGTGCCAGGATGGTGCCTGAATCCCAGAAGCAGTATCGGTAGGATCGCGCCTGGTACTTCCAGGCGCTGCGCCAAATGAGGGCCGTCAGGGCCACGAGGGCGG
>JBHIBW010000140.1:0-3946 GCA_046759265.1 Thermoplasmata archaeon | reverse complement strand
CAGGGTCGGATCGGCGCCGGCAACGGCGTCTTCGACTTCGCCAAGACCAGCGACTCCATGATGGACTTCGACATCACGGCCACGGAGCCGATCTACAAGGCCGTCAGCCTCGAGCGGGCCTGGGAGCGGTCCGAGGTCGTGGAGACCTCCACGGTCGGCGAGGAAAACGAGAAATCGTGGTCCTTCAGCCTGACCGCCCGGAACGTCACGTACGACAAGATCTGGGACCGCCAGCCCGGCCTGTTCGATGACGGCTCCCGTCCGGGGACCTCAGAAGACGGGGTGATCGAGGAGATCGCCTTCATCTTCCACGTGGGCGCCCGGGTGGACGAGGTCGGCGTCGAGGTGCCCTTCTACCGGGTGACCCTGGACGACAACAACACCATCGTCGACAGCGAGGAGGCGCAGCCCCGCCTCTACGAGGGCGTGTCCCTCTCGGCCGACTTCAAGTACGACCACCTGATCCGCGGCTGGGACTACACGGCCAAGTCGGAGACGTCCAAGCTCATGCTGGAGTCCCTCGTGATCTTCGGGACCTTCATCCCGGGGACCGTGAACGAGTGGCTCGACGCGCAGTTCGTTGAGGACTACGTGGAAGACGGCACGGGCGTCGCGGAGCTGGAGACCTTCACGGGTGGTGCGGCGGACCTCGAGTCCAACGACGACATCCCCCCGGAGGCGACGATCCTCAGCAAGGACTCCATCACCTTCCGGGACAACTGGCGGAAGAACGGCGAGCTGACCTGGGTCAGCAACGTGACGGTGGACGAGGAAGAGACAGAAATGTACTTCCAACTCCACGCCGGCACGAACGGCCTCCGGATCGTGGATGAAGAGAACGCCGACAAGTTCCGGGGCGTGGCCCTCCTCGGAGGGTACATCTACCCGGCCGGTTCGGACATCTTCCACGACCCGAGCTACTCGGTCTCGGCCCTCCTGGTGGACATCCAGGCGGCGTTCAACCTGGCCCCCCTGGCCATGCTGGCCATGGCGACGGTGGCGACCCTCACCCTCCTGGGTGTGGCGATCCACATGCGTCGCCGGTCCAAGCGCCGACGGATCCCTCCGGCCTACGGGAAGTTCGAGTGAACTTCCCCCCTCCCCTTTTCTTTTTCTTCCATTTTCCTCTGGGATGAGCGAACGCGAGAGCGTCAGAGGGGTCCGCACGTCCATTCGTGGTTCGGCATGCCGTACCTGTCCGGCAGCTCGGCCCAGAACTCGAACTCGTAACTACCCTTCGCGGCGGGACTGATCTCCAGGGAGAAGCCATACTGGGAGGCACCGCCGGTGGCCACTAGGGTTCCCGAGAAGGGCAACGTCAGGCGCCAGGCGGAGGCGCTTGGGTTCCGGTCGTCCGAGGACCGGACCATCCCGTAGTAGTACAGGATCTTGAGGGCCTCGCTGAAGGTGGCTCGCACGCCGATCGACGCGTTGAGCCCGGGATCGATGAGGGCCTCGTAGCCCTGGGGGTCGCGTTCTTGGATCTCACGGAAGACGGCCTCCCAGTGGGCCCGGGCACCCAAGGTGGTCTCGATTTGCTCGACGCTGGTCCCGGTCGGGAAGTGGGTCCCGTTGGGCGCTAGCAGGGGACCGTGCCAGCCGATGTAGTAGGTGAGCGTCTTGGAGGAGACCCGCTCCTCGGCCCCGCACTGGGCGTACACGGTGATCTCGTCGAATTCGATGCCTCCCGGGTTGCGGATCTCGAACCGGAGCACCGCGGGCACGGGGCGATTCGCGTTGTTCTGGAGCGTGGCGACCACACTGATGACGTCTCCCGCGGACGCCATCGGCGGCACGCCGGTTACCGTCAGTGTGATGTTGGGGTCGACCTGGGTGATCTCTCGACTGACCGTCGGACTCAAGGTGTTGGACATGAGGCCCAAGGCGGTCCCTACAACAAGGATCAGGACCAACAAGAGTACCAGCTTTGAGCCTCGGACGGCTCGAGCCGCATTCCCGAGCGGCCCTTTGTTCGCTCCTCCGTCGGACATGCAAGTCCACCCTCGTGGGTGGTCTTGAAGGACGGTCTTGCAGGCATCCTGCTTGTCGCCGGCTCGCAGATGTTAAGAGCCAATCATCCCTGGCAGCCCGGGGGATCAATTTGGCCCTGAGTCATGTCGCGTATTCGAAGCCCCGCACGTTCTGGCAGGATGTCCGTGTACTCTTTCACCTTCCGAGGGCCGGCATCGTGTACGCCTACCTCGTCATCGGGGCCGCGATGGCGCCCGTGATTGCCCTGGACCGTCTCGTGCTAACCTTCGTGGCCTTCTTCTTCGGACTTCAACTGGGCGCCTACGCACTCGATGAGCTCAAGGGGCGTCACACTTCCACCCAGTTCTCGAATCGGCAGCTGAAAATCCGTGCGGCCGTGGGCCTCGGCGGGTTCGTAGCAATCGGCGTCTACCTCGCCGCGATCCATTCGTGGTGGATCCTGGCCTTGCTGGCGTTCGGCGGGTTCACGATCCTGGCGTACAACCTGGAGGTGTCTCGAGGTGCCTTCCACAACGCATTCTGGTACGGGGCCGGGTGGGGCTTCGGACCGGTCGTGGGAAGCTACTACCTTCACGCCCTGGCCTTCCCCCCTCTGTCAGTCCTCCTGCTGGGCGCGTTTGCCGCTGTTCTCGGAGTGGCCCATCTCTGGAGGTACGGGAACACGAAGTGCTACCACAGCCACACCTGTCTGGACTACGCGAAGGACCACGGGGAGACGCTCTGTCATGGCCAGGTCTGTGCGAATCGTCTCGTCATGCCCTTTGGCCCGAGCCGTCTGCAGTGGCGCCTCATCAACATGGAGTTCGCGTTCGTTCTCCTCTTGACAGCCGCCATCGTGGCGTGGCATGTCGGGGTCTAATGGCACGGGTCGTACTCGTCCGCCATGGACACCCTCGACAGGAAGGAGAGGACCACGCCCACTGGGCCCTCTCGTCAGAGGGTAGGGCGGCGGCGGCGCTCCTCAGCAAGGATCCGATCTGGAAGGGGGTCGGTCTTCTCCTTACAAGCCCCGAGCGCAAGGCGGAGGAGACGGCCCGTGTGATCGCGGAAGCCCTCGGCACCCCGGTGGAAATCCGCGAGGATCTGCGGGAGGTCCGGCGCCCGTGGGAGGCCGAGGGCTATGAGGACAAGATCCGCGCATTCCTCAAGGGAAGGGCCCCGAAGGGGTGGGAGACGCGGGAGGCCGCGGAGGCCCGGCTTCAACGGGTGGTGTCGAAGATCACCGGCGCGAAGGCCGACATCGGGGTGGTCTCCCACGCCCTCCTGCTTACTCTGTTCCTAGCTCGTGCCTCCTCGTCCGAACCCGCTTTCTGGCTCCAACACTCTATCGGCTTCGCGGAGTTCGCGGTGTACGAATCGGATGCGGACGTTCTCTTGCAGGGATTTCGCCGGCCCACGCCACGGACCTGATCGGGGCGCGTGTCCTAAGCCCGCTGGATGAGCTCGATGGTAACCCCATCAGGGTCCTGGATGAAGGCGTAGGTGGAAGAACTCCCCGGGAGGTGAAACGGTCTCTCGAGAACCTTACCGTGTCTCTCCTCGCAGGCCGTCAGCACGGCCTCCATGTCGTCGACCCCGAAGGCAAGGTGGTCGAACACCCGGTCCTCATAGGATGGAACTTCGTAGCCGACCTGGCCTCCGTAGCGGATGACCTCGATCTGGTGTCCTCCCTCTGACTCCAGGAACGAAATCTCCAGCCCTCTCTCGGCGATGGCCTTCTGTCGCAGCAGTTCCATGCCGAGGACCTCCGTGTAGAAGGCCACTGTTCGATCCATGTCGCTTGTTCGAATGGAGGTGTGGAGGAGGGGCATCGGGGGTCCGCCGGAGATGACCGGCCCCGCTATTTACCACGTCGGGTGGCCACGAGAAAAGCCAAATAAGCGGGCCCCCCATCGGAACCGTTCTGCGGGGATGGCCTAGCCTGGTAGGGCGCAGGATTGCTAATCCTGTGCGG
>JBHIBW010000139.1:0-3967 GCA_046759265.1 Thermoplasmata archaeon | reverse complement strand
TATCCTTCCGGCCTTCGGAGCCGGGGACCTGGGTTCGAATCCCAGCGGGCCCGTCGCCGCTCGAGCATACCTTTTTCTGGGGGATTGCGACTCGGAAACGGGGGAGTGAATTGAATCCAGGGACCGAGTTTTCCGAGCTGGCCGAGACGATTCTCGACGACTTCTTTGAGAGCGATCCCCGTCGGGCCGTTCAGCTAGGGTTCCATGAGTATGATGGCCGGTTGCCCGATCTGGAGCCCGAGGGCATCAAGGAACGAATCGAACGCATGCTGGAGTACCTGCGGCGCCTCCCGGCGCTCGGTGACCTCCCGCCAGAGTTAGAGGCCGAGCGGGAAATGCTCGCCTCGACGTTAGAGGTTTACCTCTTTCAGCTCGAAGATCAGGCCCTTCCGTTTCGAAATCCCGGCATCTACGCCTTCATGCTCAGCACGGTACCTTACCTGAGTCGTGACTACGCCCCCCTCCCCGACCGGTTCGAAGCGGTCATGACCCATCTCAAGAACATCCCTGCCTTTCTGGATCAGGGCGAAGCGAACCTGGAGGAGGCGCTGCCCATGCCCTTCGTGGAACTCGGGATCATCGCCTCCCAGGGGATTGTCACCAGCTTCCGTCGCGACATCCCCGAGGAGGCGGCCAAGGTCTCCGCGGACCTGCGGGACCGGGTCATGGGCCTGACGGAGACGACCATCCAACGGGTTGAGGCCTTCCAGGGCCGCCTGGAGAAGGAGTGGCGCCCCCGGACGAATCAGGACTTCGCCCTCGGCCTTGACCGGTACCGACGTATGCTCTGGGCGCAAGAGCGGATCGACCTTCCGCTCAAAGAGCTGGAGGCCATGGGCCAGGCGAACCTGGAGGAGAACAAGGCAGCCTTCCTCGAGACGGCGAGGCAGATTGACGCCACCAAGACCCCCCAGGAGGTCATGGGACTCGCGGAAGAGGATCACGGCACGGCCGAGGCCCTTCTCCCGGAGACGGAGGCGATGCTGGAAGAACTGCGCCAATTCCTCATCGACAAGGACATCATCACGATTCCCTCGGAGGTGCGTCCCATCGTCACCGAGACCCCCCACCACTTCCGGGCCTGGGCCACGGCCGCCATGAACTCTCCTGGTCCCTTCGAATCGCGAGGGGACGAGGCCTATTACTACGTCACGCCCGTCGAGCCAGACTGGTCCGAGGAGAAGGCGGAGGAGTGGCTTCGCTACATGAATCGCCCCAGCCTCAAGAACGTCAGCGTCCACGAGTGCTACCCGGGGCACTACGTCCACATGCTCCATCGGAAGCTCCTCCCTTCGAAGATCGGCCGGATCTACACCGGGTACGCCTTCACGGAGGGATGGGCCCACTACACGGAGCAGATGGCCCTCGAAGAAGGGCTGGGAGAAGGGGATCCGCGCCTCCGCCTGCTGCAGCTGCAGGACGCCCTCCTCCGGAACTGCCGGTACCTTTGTTCCATCGGCCTGCACACGAAGGGCATGAGCCTCGACGAGGCCACCGCGTTCATCATGGAGAACGCCTTCATGGAGCAGGGCCCGGCGGCGAGGGAGGCGTTCCGAGGGACCTTCGATCCGGGGTACCTGAATTACACCCTGGGCAAGCTCTTCATCCTCCAGGTCCGTGAGAAGTTCCTTGCCGCCCACCCGGAAGCGACCTTGAGGGCGTTCCACGACAAGCTGCTCGCCGGGGGGGCCCCGCCCATCGGCCTCTTGGAGAGGATGGTTCTGGCCGAGTAGATCGAATCGGAACCGCCGACATTCCTTCCGAGGAAGCTTCAAGTATCGCCGCCCGCGTATTCAGAACCCATCGGTGACGCCTTGGCCGGTCCTGTAATCCTTGGCGCCGTCCGCACGCCCGTAGGCAAGTACGGACGGGCCCTCCGCGACGTTCCCGCCCCTCGTTTGGGCGCCCTCGCCATCGAGGAAGTCGTCCGACGGACCCAGGTTGATCCCACGGACGTGGAGGAGGTCATCATGGGCAACGTCATCCAGGCCGGCCTCGGCCAGGCGCCCGCGCGCCAGGCGGCCCTCCTCGCGGGCCTCCCCGAGAGGGTAGGCGCCGTGACGATCAACAAGGTCTGTGCGTCCGGCCTGAAAGCCGTGACGTTGGCCGCGGATTCCATCCGCACCGGCGACCAGGACCTGGTTGTGGCCGGAGGCATGGAGAACATGAGCGCGGCCCCCTACCTCCTGCCCAAGGCCCGGTGGGGCTATCGCCATGGGAACGCGGAGTTGGTGGACGCGATGGTCCACGACGGACTGTGGGACGCCTACAACGACTTCCACATGGGCATCACGGGTGAGGTCGTCGCCGAGAAATACGGCATCACGCGGGAGGAGCAGGACGCCTTCGCCTACGAGAGCCACATGCGGGCGCTGGCGGCGATCAAGGAAGGACGATTCGAAGCGGAGACGGTCCCCGTGCCTCTCGAGGGCCCCGAAGGGGAGGTGCTCTTCGAGGTGGACGAGGGCGTTCGACCCGATACCTCCCTCGAGAAACTCGCCCGCCTGCCCGCGGTCTTCAAGGAGGGCGGGACGGTCACCGCGGGCAACGCCTCCCAGCTTAGCGACGGGGGCGCGGCCGTCGTGGTCGCCTCTTCAGATCGAGCCGAGGAGATGGGCGCCAAGCCCCTGGGTCGCATTCTGGGGTACACGACGGGAGGCGTCTCCCCCAAGTACGTGATGGAGGCCCCCATCCCCACGGTCAACGCGCTGCTGCAGAAACTCGAGATGACCGTCCACGACTTTGATCTGTTCGAGCACAACGAGGCGTACGCCTCTGCCTCGCTCACCGTCGCCCGTCAGCTGAAGATCCCCATGGATAAGCTCAACGTGAACGGCGGCGCCGTCGCCCTCGGCCATCCGTTGGGCTGTACGGGTGCGCGTATCCTCACGACCCTTCTGTACGCCATGCGGGATCGCGGCGCCCGGCGGGGACTAGTGACCCTGTGCCTCGGCGGTGGGAACGCCGTGGCCGTCGCGATCGAGGCGACCTAGCCACCGCGGAACCATCCGCAAAGCCTTTTTACGTCCCCCCCCGCTTCTTCATGGTTTGACCGGTTCCCGCATGCTCACCACCGTAACCGAACAGGGCTCCAAGGAGGACATCCTCAACCTGATGGAGGATCTCGTCCGGCGCTGGTTCGACGGGAAGTTCGACACCTTGACGGAGCCCCAGGCCTACGCGGTTCCGCTGATTCATGCCGGGGAGAACGTCATCGTCTCCTCGCCGACGGGTTCCGGGAAGACGCTGACGGCCTTCCTTTCCATCATCAACGAGCTCTACGCCCTTCAGAAACAGGACACGCTGGAGGACAAGATCTACTGCCTCTACGTCTCTCCGCTCAAGGCCCTCGCCAACGACATCAACCGAAACCTGCGGGCGCCGCTCGAGGAGATGGAGGCCCTCGCGGCCGCGGAGGGCCTCGCGGCACCCCAGATCCGCGTCGCCGTCCGGTCGGGGGACACCTCCGCCAGCGAGCGACAGAAGCAGGCCCGTCGCCCTCCGCACATCTTCATCACGACGCCGGAGTCGCTGGCCATCATCCTCTCCACGCCGGTCTTTCGCCGGAAGTTCCAGGACGTCCGATGGGTCATCCTAGACGAGATTCACGAGATCTGCTCCAACAAGCGCGGCGCTCACCTCTCGCTGAGCTTGGAGCGCCTCACCGGGCAGGTGACGACCCCGTTCACCCGCATCGGCCTGTCCGCCACCATCGCCCCGATGGAGGAGGTGGCCAAGTTCCTCGCGGGGTACGAGGACGGGCGCCTTCGTCCGATGAACGTGGTGGAGGTGGAGGGCCAGAAGCGCCTCGACATGCGCGTTCTCTGCCCCGTGCGAGACATGACGGCGCTCCCGTTCGAGGTCGTCAACGCCCGGATGTACGACCAGCTCAAGGGGATGATCGACGACCACCGGACGACCCTCATCTTCACGAACACCCGCAGCGGGACGGAGCGGGTCTCGGTCA
>JBHIBW010000138.1:0-3982 GCA_046759265.1 Thermoplasmata archaeon | reverse complement strand
GCCTGCGGTGTCGCCTTTCGTCGTGCTCGGAGAGCCTGAGAAACCGAGTGGGAAGGCCAAGGAACGTCGAGGCAAGAAGGCGAAGAAGGGGAAGAAGGGGAAGAAGTCGAAGAGGAGGAGAAAGGGGAAAAAGGCAAAGGCCGCGGCCCCGACGATGGAGGTGGAGGCCGTTACCCCCGAGCCCGACAAGGAGCCGGGTCCGACGGTTGAGGAGCCCCCCGAGCCCCCCTCCGCATCGGCCGACGAAGAGGGGATGCTTTCTCCTGCCGAATCAGCCGGCTCGGTGCCCACACTCACGGTCAAGCAGATCTGGGACGCGTCGAAGACCCAGCTCCGCGAGTGGTGTCAACAGCTGGGAATCGATGATACGGGCCCAATCATGAATCTGCGTCTCCGACTCCTGAGCCGGATCGAGGCGTCGTAATCGCCGTCGACGGCGTCGTTGGGCTCTGCTGGACCGGCCTGGCGTCCGAATGCCCAGACCGCAGGGCACCGCGAAGGCCTTTTCTGTAGCAGGCGACTCCGCTCTCCGATGGACATCTCCCTGATCCCCTTCGATCCGCAGACGGCCTCCCGGGAAGAGTGGGCCCGTTTCCATGTGTTTCGTCGCATCCGCCACGAGGAGGAGAACCCGGGAGATCCCGTCTCGGAGGACGCCCGAAGCGAGACGTGGATGCGGCGGGGCCACCCTGAGATGGAGCAGATTCGTTGGGCCGCCCTTCCGGCCGACGGACCCGACGAGGTAATCGGATGGCTCTACTTCGCGGTGTACCGGAAGGACGCGCCGAGCTACGCCGAACGGCAGGGAGAGGCCCAGGTCAGGGTCGAAGTCTTGGTGCCCCACCGGCGGAGGGGCGTCGGACGCGTCCTTCTACAAAAGGCCGCCGAGCTTGCGCGAGACCGGAACGTCTCCCTCCTGATCGGACCCAGCGACGAGCCGGATGGTTTCGCGTTTGTGGACGCCATCGGTGCCCAGGTGGCTCGGCGAGAGCGAGATAGCCGCCTCTACCTCGACCAGATGGATTGGCAGATGGTAGAGGAGTGGGCGGAGGCGGGGCCCGTTCGCTCGCCCCGGACCACCCTCCAGTGGCTCGAGGACCACGTGCCCGACGACCTCGCCGAGGAGTACTGCGAGCTCCTGACGGAGGCGCTGAACGAGGCTCCCCGCCAGGATCTGGAGACCGGGGATACGACCATCACCCCGGAGGTCAACCGCCACTGGGAGGACACGATCTTGGAGAGCGGCGGCCGCTTCCTCGAGGTCATCAGCCGGGAGGAAGACGGGGCCGTATCCGGGGTCACAGCCTTAGGATATTGGCCCGACGAAAAGACGATGATCCACCAGTTCATCACCGGCGTCGGCCTCGCCTATCGTGGACGAGGCCTAGGCAAGTGGCTGAAGGCCGCGAACCTTCTGTGGGTGCGTCGAGAGCTCCCCCAGGTGAGGGTCGTGTTGACGGACAACGCCACGACCAACGCGGCCATGCTCTCGATCAACGAACGGCTGGGGTTCCGGAAGCACAGGGACTCCATGACCGCGCAGATGTCCCTCGAGGCGTTGGAGGCATACCTGAAGAGAGGGGACTAGCCGCTGCTGGTCTGGCAGCCTCCTTTACAACCTATTAATACGCTCCTCCAGATGCGCGCCAAGGAGGGTCGGCATGATCGAGGGCGTCGCTGTCCGAGAACTCAAACAGATTCACGATGAGCGGGGCTACCTGATGGAGATGCTTCGCTCCGACTGGCCGGAGTTCGAGAAGTTCGGGCAGTGCTACGTGACGACCGCCAATCCGGGCATTGTGAAGGCTTGGCATCTTCACAAGCTCCAGACGGACCACTTCGTCGTCCTTCGGGGAACGGCGAAGGTGGCCTGCTACGACGACCGAGACGACTCCGAGACCAAGGGAGAGGTCGCTGAGTTCTTCCCTGGGGAGGCAAACCCCCTCCTGATCAAGATTCCTCCTAACGTATACCACGGGTTTACACCCGCGGGCTCGGAACCCGTTTACCTCGTCAACCTGCCCACCCGACTATACGACTACGAGGAGCCGGACGAATACAGACTCCCGTTCGATTCCCCGGACGTCCCGTACGATTGGGACGTCCAAGTCAAGTAGCGTAGAATACGGTGAGAATGGCCTCTCTAGGAGACCAGTTCCCACGTAGGCGTCCCATTTCCAGCTTGGCCATCCCGTTCGCGGAAACACGTACCTCTCGCATCCACGTCGGCCCCTTAGAAGCCATAGCCTCGCGAGTCTCGGAGGCGTTTCTTACACGCTCACGCCCGTTCACGACGGAGATGGCTGAACCCTTTCCCTGACAAGACGCGCCACTCGCTCGAACGCGCGACGCCGATGAGGAACGTACGCGGGCTTCGGGCTAGCTCGCCTGATAGGCTTCCCTGGCCATGCCCGCGCCCTCGACCATGGTCCTCAGCTTTGCGTAGGCCACGTCCCAGGTCCGCGTCCGGAGCCCGCAGTCCGGGTTGGCTGAGATGCGGCTCGGGTCCCCGAGAATCTCGGCCGACTTCACGAGCTTGTCCCGGATCTGCTCAGGTGTCTCCACGTCGTTCACGTGGACATCCAGCACCCCCACCGCGATCTCCCGATCGTCATCGTACTCCTTCAGGAGACGGAGAGGCGCGTACCCGTCGCCTGCAGGGTCCTCCCGGTTCGCGACCTCCCAGGCGAACTGGCTGCATCGTTTCATGTCGAGGACGGCCGGGTACAGCCGGGGGTAGTCGCTGTAGCAGATGTGGGCCACAATCTTCGCCCGCGTGCCCTCGGTGGCCACGTTGAACCCCTCGACGAACGTGTCCACCTCGTCCGGGTGCGTCGCGGCGGCCGGTTCGTCGATCTGGACCAGGTCGGCCCCCGCTCGCTCCAGGGCCTGGATGTTGGGTCGAATGACCCGTTCGGCGAGATCCACGACGAGATCACGCTTCGCCTCCAGCCGACGGCGCTTCAGGTCCGGTACGTTTCGTCGGCCGTGTTGATAGTGTTCATTGAAGGACCAATCCGCGAGGGTGTAGGGTCCCGTCAGGGGAACCTTGATGGGCCGCCGTGCGTGCTCCTTCACGAACTCGAACTCGTCCCGGTGATAGGCCTCCCGGAACCCGACTTGGTCCACGCTGGCCGCCTTGCGGTAGTACTTGTTGTCGAAGGAGCGGACGGTCCCCTGGAACTCGAACCCGTTCATCCGGCGGATGGCGTACTCGTACATCTCGATCCGCCGCTGCTCCCCGTCGTACACAATGTCCAGGCCCGCGCTTTCGAAGAAGCGCAGGCCGTAGACGGACGCCCAATCCCGCAGCTCCTCTTTCCGCCCATCCAATTGGGGTGATTGAAGAAGCTTGACGAGGCGCTCGTGGTCCTCCACGCCGAGGCGCTGCCCCCAGTCTGCTGCGGCTTGCACCTCCTTCTTCGTGGCATGACCGCGTCGCGGGGCCCGAACGAGCCATCGGGGCTTCGCCAGGCTTCCGACTTCCTGTGTCGGGAAGAGCGTCTCCGTCAGTCTGCGTCCTCCAGGTGTCTCTTAGCGTCGCCGAGGACTTTTACTTTCGCCCGGGCCACGCTGCGAGGCAGGAACTCGAGGTCCGCGTTTGGGGCGATGGCCACCTCGGGCGGATTGAGTCCATCGCGCAGCCGTCGAACGAGAGCCGCCACCTCCGTCGGCTCCTCGAGATGGGAGTTTCGGCCATCCACGCAGCCGCAGACCAGCGTCTTTGTGAAGTCCACCTCCTGCAGTGCATCGAGGTCCTCCTGGTACAGGTCCAGGCCCACCAGGTCGGCCGGGAAATCCAAGAGCTCGGGACGGTGGGGCCGGGCGCTTCCGAAGTATACGTGAAGGGCCGTCTTCGCTCCCGGAATCCTCAGATTCCCGTAGACGTCCTTCAGATCCGCGAATCCCTGCCCGTTGGGTGGGCTCACAGCCAGGGCGGGTTCCTGGAAGTGGAGCAGCCGGAATCCCTCCTCTCTCAGCG
>JBHIBW010000137.1:0-4028 GCA_046759265.1 Thermoplasmata archaeon | reverse complement strand
AGGCCAGCAGCAACGAGCACGACGAGATGGGCTACACGACGGAGGACCCCGAGATTCGCAAGGCGATGATGGCGAAGCGCATGTTGAAGATGGAAACGGCCCGCCCCGAGTTGCCCGGACCCGTCCTGCACGGAGACCCCTCGGCCGACGTGGCGTTCCTGAGCTTCGGATACCCCACGGGGGCCATCTGGGAGGCGATGGATCGGTTGCAGGAGGACGGGATCGCGACGAAGTACGTCCAACTCCGGACTCTCTGGCCGTTCCCGGCGGAGGAGGTCGTAGGCCTTCTGGATCGAGCGCGGGAAATTCTCGTGGTGGAACACAACTACTCCGGCCAGCTCGCCGAGCTCCTTCCCACCCTCCTGCGGAAGGTCCTGCCGACCCGGTCCGTCACCCGGTACGACGGCCTCTTGATGACCCCCGGAGAGATCGTGGCGGCCGCGAAGGAGGTGGCGTAGATGGCCCAGGCGTACGACCTCACGATTCAGGATTTCAACGCGCACGAAGAGACGTGGTGCCCTGGGTGCGGGGACTTCGGGGTCAACGGAGCCCTCAAGCGGGCTATTGTTAACCTGGAGTTGAGCCCCGCGCAGATCGTCCTCGCCACGGGCATCGGATGCTCGAGCAAGATTTCGGACTACTTCAAGTCCTACACCTTCCACACGATCCACGGCCGGCCCTTGCCGGTGGCCAGCGCGATCAAGATGGCGAATCCCGAGCTCTCGGTGATCGTGGCGACGGGTGACGGCGACGGCTACGCCATCGGGATGGGCCATTTCATCCATGCCATCCGTCGGAACGTCAACATCACCATGATCGTGATGAACAACCAGGTCTACGGCCTGACGAAGGGCCAGTTCTCGCCGACCGCGGCCCGCGGATTCGAATCCGGATCCTCCCCCGACGGATCGGAGGAAGATCCCATCGATGGGGTCGCCCTGGCGTTGGCAGCAGGCGCCTCCTTCGTCGCGCGCAGTTTCTCGGGCGACATGAAGGGGAGCATCGCCACCTTCGAAGCGGCCATCCGGCACCCCGGCTTCTCTGTCGTGGACGACTTGAGCCCCTGCGTGACGTTCAACAAGGTCAACACGTACGCCTGGTTCCGACAGAACATCCGGAAGCTGGAGGAGGAGGAATACGAGCCCGTCGACCGCACGAAGGCGCTGGATCTGGTCCTCAACTCCGATAAGATTCCCGTCGGAATTCTCTACCAGGATGACGACCCGCCAGACACGTACGAGGAGCGGGTCCTGAAGGATCTGAGCAAGGCTCCGGTGTGGGAGAACCTGGACCCGAAATCATGGGACTATGAGCGGGTCATGGACGAGTTCCGCTGACCCGCCTACAGCGCCGCAGTTGCCCCCGGTCAATCCTTAAATCCTGACGGGCGCCTAGTCTTCATGAACCGCCATGGTCCGCGCCGGCCGTCCTCGCGACGAAGGGGAAATCCCGATGGTCGAGGCGTCCTCCGCGGGCGGAGTCGTCTTCCGTGCCGGCGGCGAGGTTCTTCTCCTCCGGAAGGGAAACGAACGACGTTGGTGCCTCCCCAAGGGGGGCGTGGAGGAGGGCGAGGGACCCGAGGACGCGGCCCGCCGGGAGATCCAGGAGGAGACGGGCCTCTACTGCACCCTCGTCGGCCACGTCTTGGACATTCGGTACCAATATTACTGGCCCGCGGAGAGCGTGAACTACGACAAGACCGTGAAGTACTACCTGGCCGAGGTGGTCGGCGGAAGCGTCAAGCTCGAGCCGATCTTCGACGGGTACCGCTGGTGCAGCGAGAAGGAAGCCCTCCGCCTTCTGCACTACGAGAACGACAAGCGGGTCGTTCGCGGGGCCTTTCGCCGGCTTCGGGGGATGCGAGGCTCCTAGAGACGTCTACCGCGTCAGCCAGTCCAGAAACTCCGTGAGCGGCCGGGTGTTGACGACATCTCCGGCCTCGAGCCACCCGCGACGGGCCTGTCCCACTCCGAACTTCATCTGGTCCAAGCCGACGGTGGCATGGGCATCCGTGTTGATGATGAGCGGGGCGCCGGCCTCGCGTGCCGCTCGGGCGTGGGCCCCGTTGAGGTCGAGGCGAGAGATGCCCGCGTTGAGCTCCAATGCGGTGTTTGTCTCGGCCGCCGTTTCGAAAAGGCGCGGGAGGTCCAGGGCGATGGGTTCCCGCTCGTTGATCTGCCGGGCGGTGGGGTGCGCGAGGATGGTGAGGTACTCGTTCTCCATGGCCGCGATGACCCGGTCCGTCATCTCTCCCTCCGGCTGGGTGAAGCGGGAGTGGATCGCGCCAATGGCGTAGTCCAGTTCCTTCAAGACCTCCTCGGGGTAGTCGAGGTCGCCCTGCTCGAGGATCTCGATCTCCGCTCCGTGGAGAATACGGATGTCGGGCATCCTCTCCTGGAGGGCCTTCATCTTGGCGTCCTCCTCAAGGACCTCCTTCTCCTTCAGGCCGCCCGCGATGTAGAGGGATTGGGAGTGGTCACTGATGCCCACGTACTCATACCCCCTCGCCTGGGCCGCCCCCACCATGGCCTCGAGGGTATCGTGGCCGTCGCTCCAGTTCGTGTGGACGTGAAGGTCTCCTTTCAGGTCCTCCACGGTGATCAGATCGGGCAGCTCCCCTCGCTGGGCCGCCTCGATCTCTCCCTGCGCCTGCCGGAGTTCCGGCTCGATGTACGGGAGGCCCAGGGCTCGGTAGACCTCCGCCTCGGTGGCCCCTGCGACCCGTGCGTCCCCACGGTAGACCCCGTACTCGTTGAGCCGCATGCCGAGCGAGATCGCCAGGCTGCGAAGGCGAATGTTGTGGTCCTTGGAGCCGGTGAAGTATAGGAGGCCCGCGCCGTAGCTCTTCGCCTCGAGGACGCGAAGATCGGCCTGCATCCCGTCGGTCAGGATCACGGAGGACTTCGTCTCCCCCTGCAGGAGGACCTCTTGCACCTCCGGCATCCCGACGAAGGCCAGCATGACCTCGATCGGCGCCTTCGAGGTGGCGAGAATGTCGATGTCTCCGATGGTCTCGCGCATCCGCCGGAGGCTTCCCCCGATGGCAATCTGATCGACGGGGGCGCGGGCCCGCAGGTAGGCGACCAGACTCTCGGCGATGGGCAGGGCCCGCCCCAGGATGGCCCGGCGCTTGTAGGCCTCCCGCAACTCGATGCCCCGGAGGATGTTCTCCGCCTTCTTCGGACCGAGCCCCTTCACCCGATAGAGCCGGCCCGATGCCGCCGCCTCCTTGAGCGCCTCTATCGTCGAGATGCTGAGGCGATCGTAGAGGAGCTTCGTGGTCTTGGGACCCACCCCCTGGATTCGCATGATCTCCACGAGCCCTTCGGGAACCTCGGCCTTGAGCTTCTCGTACGCCTGAACCTGCCCGGTCTCCATGAACTCGGCGATCTTGGCAGCCAGGGCCTTCCCGATGCCGGGGATCTCGCCGACGCGATCCTCTCGCCAGAGGTCCTCCACGTCCTGGCTCATCCCCTCGATGTTCCGGGCCGCCCGACGATAGGCGCTCGGCTTGAACTCCACTCCCTGGAGCTCGAGGTAGTCCGCCATCCCGAAGAAGATGCGAGCTACCTCCTGGTTCTTCACGCCCGGTTCAACCCCGCGGCTCACTAATAGATTGCCAGGTGTGCGATGCGGGAGACCGAGTCGGTGCCCGCGCCTTCCCCCCGGGGCCTGACGACCGCCGGTCTCTCGCGAAGCCGGGGTGGCCGACCTCCGTTCTCCGGGAGGATAATAGGGCACAAAACTATAGGAAACGAGGCAGTCATCCCGGCGGCGAGCTGGCTCGATGGCCATTCCCGGGATACCAGAGGACTTGCTTGCCTTCTTTCGAGGGACCGGAGGCCACTCCCTCATCGTGAAGGGTTCCGCGGGCACGGGCAAGACGACCCTCGCCCTCCAACTGATCGAGGAACTCGACGACATTCCCGGGTCCTACTACCTCAGCCTCCGCGTCTCCGACACCTCCCTCTACCGGCAGTTCCCCTGGCTTCAGGCAAAGGTCCGCGAGTCCGAGCTCATGAAGATCG
>JBHIBW010000136.1:0-4102 GCA_046759265.1 Thermoplasmata archaeon | reverse complement strand
CCCTCGGCAAACGCCGATGTCGTGTTCGACAAAGCTTTAATTTCGCGCCTCGATGAGTCCGCGGGTGGCTCGATGAAGAAATCCGCGATCTCCGGCTTCTACAAGAAGAGCATGGAGGACCGCCTCGCGTTGGTCGGGGAGTACGGGGACCTGAGCGACGAGGAGATGCGGAGGATGGGAAACACGGGGGCCCTGGATGAGGCCCTCGTCGACCGGATGATCGAGAACGTCGTCGGGGCCATGCCCCTCCCTCTCGGCATCGCCGTGAACTTTGTGATCAACGGGACGGAGGTCCTCGTGCCCATGGCGATCGAGGAGCCCTCCGTCGTGGCCGCCGCCAGCAACGCGGCCAAGATGGCCCGACCCTCGGGCGGCTTCCAGGCGGAGACCACCGACCCCGTCATGATCGGACAGATCCAGCTCGTCGAGGTTCCCGATCCGGAGGGGGCGAAGGCGAGCATCCTGGAGCGAAAGGAAGAGCTGCTGGAGCTCTGCAATGCGAAGGATCCGGTCTTGGTGAAGTTTGGCGGGGGTGCGCGGGACGTCGAGGTTCGCATCCTGGACAGCCTCACGGGCCCGATGGTCGTTGTTCACCTCCTCGTGGATTGCCGCGACGCCATGGGCGCCAACGCGGTGAACACGATGGCCGAGGCCGCGGCCCCGTTCCTTGAGGGCGTGACAGGCGGTCGGGTGTACCTCCGCATCATCTCAAACCTGGCCGTCAAGCGCCTCGCCCGGGCATACGCCACCTTTCGGAAGGAGGACATCGGAGGTGCTGAAGTGGTGGAGGGCATCGTCCAGGCTTACGCCTTCGCCGCGGCGGACCCCTACCGATCTGCCACACACAACAAAGGCGTCATGAACGGCATCGACGCGGTGGTCATCGCCACGGGAAACGATTGGCGGGCGATCGAGTCCGGCGCCCACGCTTACGCCGCCATGGACGGGCGCTACAATCCGCTCACGACCTGGGAGCGAGACGCCAACGGAGACCTCGTGGGCCACATTGAGGTGCCCATGGCCGTTGGGCTCGTGGGAGGAGCCACCGCCGTCCACCCGACCGCAAAGGCGAACGTCAAGCTCCTCGGGGTGAAGACCGCACAGGAGCTGGCGCGGATCATCGCGGCAGTCGGCTTGGCGCAGAATTTCGCCGCGTTGCGAGCTCTCGCCACCGAGGGGATCCAGCGCGGCCACATGTCCCTCCACGCACGCAACATCGCCGTGACGGTCGGGGCGAACCTGGATGAGGTCGACGAGGTGGTCCGCCGGCTCGTGGAGGAGAAGGCCGTGCGGATGGACCGAGCTGAGGAAATTCTCAAGGAGATCCGAGACAGCTCGTAGATAGACCCGGTGCCCAAAAGGAGCCCCTGCAGCCACGGACGCGACGCCTAATCTTCCAAATCGGGGGTGCCCGAGGCCTCCTCTGGAACGAAGCCTTGGAGCACGATCTCCGTGTCCCGGAGCGCGTCCACGACCCCCGACCAGTCTTCCAAAAGGGCGACGTTGCTCGCTTCGAACTCACGAAGCCGCTGCTTCGCCAGGTCCCGAATGAGCCCGAGGCGCCGTGATGTCGTGATGACGGTCAGATAGCAATGGTCCCCCCGCTCGATGACCACGGCGATGTCGCCGAAGGTCGCCGTTTTCAGGGAGCGGCCCTTGAGCAGCGGAAGGGCGTGGGTGAAGAAGCTCTGGAACGCGTCGAGGGTTCCGGCAAAGACGTCGTCATCAATTCGATCGTCCCCGCCCAGGGCCGCCCCCAGGAGGTCTCCCGTTTCGTAGATGAGGTACACGCCTAGTGTCTCCCCCTGAAAGGTCTGACGGAGATTGAAGAGCTGGACCACCCCCCGGTTCTGGTCACGGCGCAGCACCAGAAGCAGCAGCACACCGGGCGCCACGAGCGTGGCCGAGAAGAGGGGGGCCGACTGCAGGACGGGGCCAAAGTCAGGGTTGGTCAGGAGGGCAAAGGCGAGGAGGAGGGCGGCCGCGACCATGATAGCGAGAATCGCCCACGATTCATCGCTCGTGGCGTCGAACGCAAGGGAGGCCCCTTGCCGGAGAATGAGCAGGCCCGCCACGATCATGGCCATCGTGTAGTAGAGGTAACGCGTGAGGACCTCCCCGGCCAGGAAGGGAACCGGGGAGGCCCCAAAGGCGGGACCGACTGAGGGGAGAAGGGGGACGAAATACGGCAACGCCATGAAGAGGGCTGGGAGGGCGATCAGGGCATCGAGCCACCGACGGCCATAAACGAGCCATTTTGCGAAGTAGAAGAACGTGAGGGAGGCAAGAACGAGCCAGAAGTGGGCGGGGAGAAGGGCGCCCGGTCCCGTGGGAGGGAGGGAGACGACCAGGGCAAGGCCGTCTTGCAGCGCGTAGAGGCCCATCAAGAATGCCGTGGCGATGAAGGCGGCTCCGGTCCACACGCGGTAGGACCTGACATGAACCTGGAGCGCGCCGATCGTGATCCAGACCGCGGCGGAGGCGAGGGGCAGGAAGCTTAGCACTTCAACCATGGAACCGGCTCGCAGGCCATGAGCCTGCTAAACACGGCTTCCGATTCTGCTGTATATATCCCATGCGACCTGATTTCGGCTGTCGATACTCGATTTGGCGACGGTTCTTTCCGCCGCCCTCTACCCTTTTTTCTTCGAGAACGCCACGACAATGGCGGGCGCGGAGGACCGGATGTGAGAGAGGTAGACCTCATGCTTCGCTGTTACTGTCGAGATTGCGTACCCGTACCCTTGGTTCTACCCTTCAAAAGGGAATGGGCACCGAACGCGATGGCGGCGCCTCCGAGAACAATCAGGGGAATCATCACCGGCAACCATGGTCCGATACAGGTCATCGAGAACTCCGGGATGTCGAAGCACAATGGCCTGTAGACAAAGGCGATCAGAACTGCGACGACGCCTACGGACAGTAGCGACGCTCCTCTGACCGCAGCCATTCGTTCGTCAGCGCTCCCCGACTGAAGCTAGTCTTACCTTCATGCCCAGATGTAGCGGACGCTGTCCGCACCCCATACGTAGCCTAGGATGCCCGGCACCAGCATGCCCAATCTTGGATTCGTTCCAAACTGGTACACTGCCATACCTAGACCGAAGTCCCCTGGCAACTCAGGACCCCAGGTCACGAAGAACTCTCGACTCCAGCCAACGACCTGCCCGCTCGTCCCGATGTCCCAGCCGATTCGAATGCTCGCCCACCGATAGCTGATGACCATGTCAAGGATGCCGTTCTGGTCGATGTCGCCAAAGTCCAAACCGAGTCCGAAGTATCCTCCATATGACGTCCATGGGATTGTTACAACAGATCCCCACCATGAAGCAGACCCCGACGTCGAGATATCCCAACCGATTCTGTATCTAGGATATCCCGAGTAGCTGTCCATCCACGAAAGTACGAGATCCGGACGGCTAGAGCCACCTATATTTACCAGGGCCGCCCCGAGGCCGTAGGTGCTAGATCCGATATATCCAGGCATGGTCTTCAGTGACGACCAAGATCCGATGTAACCATACGAAGAAATGTCCCAGCCGATCCGATAGTGGATTCTGTCGCTGCCGCTGGGGGCCTCAACCCAGGCCACGAGAAGATCAGACCTGGAATCGCTGTCTACTAGACCAAGGGCCGACCCCACTCCTGAGTTCTCGGCCCCTATCCAGAAGGTGGCTTGACGCGTAGTCCCCCAACTAGGGATTGACCCGTCGGTGGACGAGATGTCCCGGCCGACCTTCCACCAGATGCGGTTCTCCCCCCAGGGGTTGTCGGCCCAGGCCAGAACCACGTCGCCGAGGGAATCGTAATCAAGATTCGCAATTCCGGCGCCTAGGCCTTGATTGGAGTGGCCGACTGTGAATGGGGCGCGGAGGTAGTAGTAAAGGTGGCGAACCCCCATGGCATCGCCCCACCACAGATCGGCCCCGTTGGCCATCACCTCATCGTCGTCTTCCGGATCTCCGTTGTATAGGTCGGCCAGACCAACGAAGTGTCCCGCCTCATGTGTTGCAATTCTCAAGAGAAGGCTCGAGTACCACCAGTATCTGTCGTTGAACGTCATGTCACACTCGGCGTACCAATAGAAGGGGAAGCCGGGTCT
>JBHIBW010000135.1:0-4161 GCA_046759265.1 Thermoplasmata archaeon | reverse complement strand
GGGGCTGAAGGCGGGGAGGATGATCAGGTCCTCGCGGACGGTGAAGCAGGGCAGGTTGAGGGTGGCCCCGATGGTGTCCTTCAGCCGGAGGGCGGGATGTTCGTGTCCCATGATTAGCCCCTCCGGCGCGTTCACCTCCTGGTGTCCGTGGGTCACCGTGAACCGGCCGAGATCGTAGGCGGGTTCGTGCAGGTCCAGCCCCTTCCGGTAGGTGATCGTCATCAGGAAGTTGTCGTGGTTCCCCCGGACGAGGATGGGCTCCACCTTGCCTTCGAGGAAATCCAGGACGTCCAGCACCTCACTCCACTCCTCGCGGAGGTTCCGGGAGAACTCGTGCTTGAAGTCCCCGGCCACCACGAGTCGGTCGGGGGCGTAGCGATCGAGGAGGTGGTCCAGCCGCTCGATCATGTGCTTCTTCTGAAACCGGGGGAGGGAGACCCCCTGCCGACGCATGGCCCCCTCGTACCCCAGGTGCAGATCGGAGATGACGAGGGCCTTTTCGTCCTCTAGGTAGAGTGCGTAGTCCCGGGTCGCCTTGACGCCGGGCAGGACCTGGATCTCGTCCACGGCAGGAAAACGCGGGTGCCGCTAATAGGGTTAGGCCTGGGAGCGACTCTTCACGATATAGTTCTTGAACTCGTCGGGTCCGACGGAGACCCGGAGGGTATCCTTCACCTCTTCCACGATCCGGACCGGCACCTTGGCCTTGCAGGAACCGAAGATGGTCATGGGGTACCCCATCTCGTCGGCCGCCTTTCGGCGGACGTCCACGAGGAGTTCCGAGACCCGCCAGTGGGCCTTGTCGATGGCGAGGTCCTCCGTGTCGCCGAAGGCGTACTCCTCCTCCCCCTCGACACGGCGGCCCAGGAGGGATTGGGCCTCGATCCCTGCCCCCCGTTTCTGAATGTGGTCGGGCATCTCATCGAGCTTTCGCGTCAGGACGAGGTTGTCGGAGAGGGAGGATACCTCCGTCGGCTCCACATAAACGCGGGGGCTGCCGAAGAAGGGTTTCCGGATTTCCAAGCGATCCGCGACGTCTCGGCTGAGCAGAATCGACAGGCGGGGCACCTTCCAATGGAGGTCCACGAGGGGGGTTCCCAGCTTCCCCAGGACGCGCGCGTCCCGGGTGATGACCGTCTTGTTGAGGATGTCTCTGGCGGTGGTCACTACGGGAAGAGAGGAGGCGTGCGTGTGGATATAAAGCCTCTCGGCCTACGTCGACGCGACCATGCGCTTGGCTTTCATCTCCGACGTCCACAGCAACCTCCCCGCCCTGGAGGCGGTCCTCGAGGCGGTGGAGGAGGCGGGGGCGGAACAGATCTTCAACGCGGGAGACATCGTGGGGTACAACCCCTACCCCAACGAGGTGATTCGTCTCCTCGAATCCAAAGGGGTCCAGTGCATCCAAGGGAACCACGATCGGGCGGCCCTCAGCGGCGACACGTCGTGGTTCAACCCCTACGCGGCCCAAGCCATCGAGTGGACGCGTGGCCAGCTAGACAAGGCCTCCGAACGATATCTGGCGGGCCTCCCCCTTGAACTCGACGCAAACCGTGCGGACACGAGTCTTCGTCTGGTGCATGGGAGCCCTGTGGACCCGGATGAATACGTGTTCCCCCATCAGGCGAACGCCGGCCTCCTCCGATTGGCAGGGACGCAACTGCTTGCCATGGGCCACACGCACGTGCCCTTCGTGAAGAAGACGAAGGAGGGACTCCTCCTGAACCCCGGCAGCGTCGGTCAGCCCCGAGACGGGGACCCGAGGGCCTCCTGGGCCCTCCTGGACTTGCCCGCGGGAGACGTGGAGCTCAAGAGGACTTCCTACGACGTCGAGGCTGTCCGAGAGAAGATCTCAGCAGCGAACCTGCCGAGCTTCCTGGCAGATCGCCTTTTGATTGGGCGTTAGAAGGACCCGGCAAGGGGACGCTTTTTAGTCGTCCTGGGATAGCCGGACGGGGCCGATAGATCAGCCTGGAAGATCGCGGGCTTTGCAAGCCCGAAGTCGCGGGTTCAAATCCCGCTCGGTCCATTCGAGGCTCCTTGGACTAAACTTTTGTCCACTTTTAGTCGAAAATCGTTATCATCCTCTCGAAACGTCGCCTATCGGTGGATGGCGGCGACATGATCTGCAGTGCATCAACGATGGAGGGGGAGAATTGCGACGCGTGATGTTGGGAGGGACGAAGGTTAGCCTATCGATCTTGGCGTTGGTGATTGCAGCGGTGGCGGTTCTCCCGGCTCCCGCCTCCGCGACTGCCGACCCCCTCACCATCACCGCGACGACAACCCTCACCGCGGACCACATCGGGAGTATCATCATAGGTGCGAACGGCATCACACTGGACTGCGCCGGTTTCTCCGTCATCGGGTCCGGCTCAGGCACCGGCATCCTCCTCAGCGGGAGGACGGGGGTCACCGTCAAGAACTGCGAAGTCACAGGCTTCCTTTTTGGCTTCTCCCTCCGCTTTTCCTCTGGAAACATCCTCGCGGGGAACACCGCCACCGGTAGTGCCTTACACGGCTTCCGCCTCGTCTCTTCCTCCGGCAACGCCCTCACGGGGAACACGGCCACCGGTAGCGCCGTCGTGGGCTTCTCACTCCAGGGCTCCGGATTCGGCTCTTCCTCTGACAACACCCTCAAGAAGAACACGGCCAACGGCAACGGCGTCACTGGCTTCGGCCTCGTCCTTGCCTCCGGCAACACACTCACGGGGAACACGGCCAACGGCAACGGCCACACTGGCATCAGGGTCGATGGGGCAGGCACCGGCTCCACTTCCTCTAACAACACCCTCAAGAAGAACACGGCCAACGGCAACGGCGTCTTTGGCTTCATCCTCGTCGTCCTCGACTCTTCCTCTAACAACACGCTCACGGGGAACACGGCCAGCGGCAACGGCTTCGACGGCTTCTTCCTCCAGGATGCCGATGACAGCACCCTCACGAAGAACGTGGCCGAGAACAACGGCCGCTTCGGTTTCCGCGTCACCTTTTTCTCTACCGGCAACACCCTCACGAAGAACACCGCATGCGGCAATGGTGTCTTTGACGCCCTCCAAGACGGAACGAGCACTGGCAACTCCTTTGTAAAGAACAAGTTCTGCACCACCAGCGGCATCTGAGCCGCCCCCCCCCGTTGATGAACGGAATTGCGAGGCATGTCTGCAGTCCAGGCTGAAGTCCAGGTGAAGGACGCGTCCCTTCACACTCAACTGGAGAGCCTCGGCAACGGTGGAAACGACACCGACCGGCGTTGTCTCGGCTGTGACGTTGTCCTCGCGACCTGCGCTGGACGGATCTGGCTAATCCCCGCCCTCGGGGAGGGAGGAAGAGTTGGGAACGCTAAGAGCGCCGAGGAGGGGCGCGGTAGTGGTCTACTTTAGTGGCAATGGTTATCATGCTACCAAGGCATCCCCGTGCGATGGATAATCGCGGCCTGATCCGTGTCCTCGGCCATTATCATCGGCACAAGATATTGCGGACGCTCGAGAAGGAGCCGATGCCATACTCCCATCTGCTCGCGAAGGTGGAGCCGGAGAGCAAGGGAAGGGGCCGATTCAACTACCACCTCAAGGTCCTGAAGGATGCGGGACTGATCGACATCGCTGGCGCTCAATATCGCCTTACCCCCAGCGGAGCGGTCGCCGCACAGCTCCTCATACAGGCTTCGAAGAAGGTTGTACCCCCGCCTCGGAGACGTACACAGCTGACCATCATCGGGTCCCTCATCGGCATCGGAGGCGTCGGCCTGCTCTTGTTATTGTCGATCGTCCTCGCCCCCGTGGTCCTCGAGGCGCCCGGGACAGCCCAGGTTCCTGGCTGGAACATTCCGACATTCGTGAGCGACCTCAATATCAACCTACCCCCAGTGGGGGCCAATCCCCAGGTCGCCGTGGATCGCAACGGAAACGCTATCGCCATCTGGACACAGGACGATGGCGCCCGCACCAGCGTCTGGGCCAATCGCTTTGTAACTGGTGTTGGTTGGAGCGCCCCAACCCTGATCGAGAACGACGACACGGGGGACGCTGGTGAGCCGATGCTTGCCATCGACCCTTCTGGTAACGCCTGGGCCGTTTGGTACCAGATTGTCCGTGACCCCCATGGGGGGCCTGCCCTACACAGCATATGGGCAAACCGCTTCGTCTCCGAGGTTGGATG
>JBHIBW010000134.1:0-4172 GCA_046759265.1 Thermoplasmata archaeon | reverse complement strand
GGGAGGCGGGGAGCGGGAAGACGAACCTCTGTCTGCAGCTGGCCCGCAACGTGGCCCAGGCGGGCCGGAAGGTCGCCTTCATCGACACCGAGGGCGTCTCCCTGGAGCGGCTGGGGCAGATCTGCGGCGAGGACTACGATCGCGTCCTTCCGGAGGTCCTCTTCACCGCCGTCCATACCATGCCAGAACAGGAGAAGGCGGTCGCCAAGGCCTCCAGGCTCGCCGAGACCACGCCGGAGGTCGGCCTCGTCGTGTTGGACAGCGCGACGACCCACTACCGGTTGCGAGGCGGCGAAGAGGCCCGAGAAAAGGAGCGGCATGCCTTGGCCCGGCAGATCACCGCGCTCATGGGGACCGCGCGCCGCCGGGACATCCCCATTCTGGTCACCTCGCAGGTGTACACCAAGCTCGACACGGGCGAGTACACCCCGCTCGGCGGGCACATGATGAGCCACAACGCGAAGGACATCGTGCGCCTCGAGAAGGTCGGGCCGCAGTGGCGCTTGGCGACCATCATGAAGCACCGCCACCTCGAGGAGGGGGCGAACACGAAGTTCCGGCTGACCGATCGGGGCCTGGAATCCTGAGCCTCACCACTTCCGGGCGAGCATGAAGGCCACGGCCGTCGAGAGGTTCGCGTGCAGGGGCTCCGGGAGCTGGCGTAGGACCTTCTCCGCCGCGGACTGCATCTCCTGACCGACGGCCCGTGCGGCGCCCACTGCGTCGTACTTCTCGAAGAGGTCCATCACCCAGGTCACCTCTGCCGAGGACACCGCCTCCCGCGGCGCGTCGAGGATGCGGAACAGTTCCTCCGCCTCGTCCGAGGTCGCGGCGTGGACGGTGTGCACCACGAGGAGGGATCGCTTCCCCTCCCGGATGTCCGACCCCGCTTCCCCTCGGCCCTTGCTGATGCTCAAGTCGAGGATGTCGTCCGCGATCTGAAACACGGGGCCAATCTGGTCTCCGAGGGACGCGAGGGCCTGACTCACCTCCGAGTCAGCCTCCGCCACTTCCGCGCCCCCAATGAGGGGGGCCGCGAGGTATCGGCCCGTCTTCGCCCGCACGATGTCGAGGTAGCCCTCCACCGTCAGGTCGCGACTCTGCCGGGCTCCGAGATCCATGGCCTGTCCTTCCCCCGTCCGCCGGACCGTGCGTGAGATGAGGTCGACGAGTCGTAGGACCCCGGCCGGGGGAACCCCCCGCTCCTTGGACGCGTGGACGAGGTCGTAGGTCTGGGCGAACATGTAATCGCCGATGTTGATGGCGTGCTCGAGTCCGTAGCGGACCCAGACCGTCTCCCGGCCGCGTCGGACCTGGTCCCCGTCTTCGATGTCGTCATGGACGAGCATGAAGTTGTGAAGCATCTCGGAGGCGAGGGCGAAGGGCATCGCCAGGTCCGGATCGCCGCCGAGGCTCTCGCACGTTAGGAGGCACAGCACAGGCCGGAGCCGCTTGCCGCGCCGCTTCCGCTCCTCGACGTCGAGCCCCAGGGCGTAGCGAACCCCCTCGTGGAGGGGCGGGACGCCGCCCGACGCGGGAAGCCAGGCATGGAGCTCGTCATCCACTGCCTCCGACTTCTCCTGGAGGTAGGCCTCGAAGGCCGAGGGGTCCAGAGGCTACCCCCCTCGGAGACCCAGGGATGCCGCCCACTCCCGAGTGGGACCGGTGAAAATCGTCCGCGTCTCGGCCAGCTCGGCCACGCCGTGAGACCCGGTCAAGAGGTGCACGGCCTTGACCTCGGCGATCACCTCTTCCAAGGCCCGCACGACCGCCTCCGCGGACTCGTTGGCGGCGCGAAGCATCTGAGAAGCCATGCCGCCGGCCTGGGCGCCCAAGGCCAGGGCTCGGGCGACGTCCAGCCCGTGCCGGAGACCCCCCGTGGCGATGAGGGGCAGGCCCACGTCGGCCAGCAGGAGGGAGATCGGGGACGGGATGCCCCACTCCCAGAAGGTCTGACCTAGACGCTCCTTGAGGCTGAGGCCCTCCTTCTTGGCCCGGTAGTACTCGACGGCGGAGAAACTGGTTCCGCCGAGGCCGCCGATGTCGATGCCCCGGACGCCCGCCTCCTTCAAGCGGAGCGCGACGTCACGGGAGATTCCCGCCCCGGTTTCCTTCCCCAGCACCGGCACCTCGGCGGCGACGGCACCCAAGGCCTCCAGGACGCCCCGAGACCGCTTGTCCCCCTCCGGCTGGACGATCTCCTGGGTGTAGTTCAGATGGATGGCCAGGATGTCCCCCTGGACCATCTCCAGCGCCCGCTTTGCGTCCTCGACCCCGAGGGGCTCCTTCCCAGCCTGCGGAACGAGCTGGGGGGCGCCGATGTTGGCGATGACTAGCGGGACGTCGTATTCCCGTAGGATCGTCCACGAATCCTCCGGCGCCTGCCCCTGGAGGACCGGCCGCTGGCTCCCCACGCCCATAGCGACCCCCACCTCCGCGGCGCCGTGGGCCAGGTTCGCGTTGATCTGGACGGCGTCCTTGAACCCCCCGGTCATCGAGGAGATGACCACCGGCGCGGCGAGACGCTTCCCGAAGAGCTCGGTCCGGAGGTCCACCTCGTCCAGATCCACTTCGGGGATCGCCGCGTGGAGGAACTGCACGTCGTCCCAATAGTTGTGCCGAGGTCGGACCTCCTTGTCGAGGACGATGTCCACGTGCTCTCGCTTCCGCTCCGTCATCAGGACCACCGGACCTCGGTGGAGGGCACCTTCTGGCCTCCCAGGACGGCCGCCACGCGCCCGGGAATGAGCCCGCTGACCAAGAGACACCGGGACCCATCCCGTGCGATGTCCAACATCCGCTGGACCTTGGCGCGCATGCCCCCTGTCACGTCTTCCACGGGCTCCTCCCAGGTGAGTTCGGGCACCTCCCCTCGGATCACCTCAAGCAGGCCTCCATCGGGACCCAGGATGCCCTCCACGTCGGCGACGAAGAGGGCCAAGGCCGGTCGGAAGGCCCGGGCGAGGTGCACCATCAGGTCGTCCCCGGAGCAGATCGCGGCCCCCCGTACCGCGTCGAGGGCCGCGTCGCCAAAGGTGACGGGAATCAGGCCCGCCGCGAGGGCCTCACGAAAGGGGCCGACCGAGAGGGACTCGAGGGCACCGTCCCGCATGCGAATGAGGGGGGCGGGGGGAACGGAGACGGCGGGAACCCCGGCTACGTGGAGCGCGGCCAGGACCTGTCCGTTGAGGTCGCGCATGCGCCGCTGGACCTCCGCAAACCCCATCAGGCCGTCGTTGCCGGAAAGCCCGCGATGGAGGCCGTACGCATGGGCCAGGGGATGCCCGAAGCTTCCTCCTCCATGCACCAGGCAGAGGTCCCCTCGAAAGGGGGAGAGCTCCGACGAGAGGGCCGCCAAGGCCTTGCGACGGATCCGGGGCCGAGCGCCCTTGAAGGTGAGGGCACTGCCCCCCAATTTGATCAGGTTCATAGCCTGGGCCTCGCAACGGACCGGGAGGCTATTTAACGCTTCGGCGAGGCCAGGAAAGGGTAATTCGGTGCCTGATTATCATTCTCGATTCTCAGAATTGAAACATCGTCCTTATGAAGGCGGGGCACGCGAACACGGAACATGGTGAACATCCGAAGGGTTATGCGTGCCCTTGCGTGGACCATCGTCGCGGGATCCATCCTCACGGTGGTGCTCTCCTTCTACATGGCCTCGCAGACCGGGTACGAGTATGCCCCTCTCGTTTCCTTCCGCACCTACAACGGCGTCCTGGTGGGCAGCGCCCTGGTCCTCGTGGGGACCCTGGCGGCCGGCCTGCTGACGCTGCTGCGGGTAGACAACAACGCCCGCTCCGTCCTCCTCGGCGTGGAGACGAAGCTGCGCAGGGAGGTCGACTGGCCCGTGTCCACCCAGGACGCGAAGCGGCTGGCCCGGGAGTTCGTGACCCAGGGCCCCGAGACCGCGGCCACTGTCGCCATCAGCGAGGATCTGAAGGTCCACGACCAGCTCACCCGGTTCCGGCAGGATCTCCGGACCCTGCTGGTCGCCCCGCTGGGACTCCTGGCGGCCATCTTCGGGATCTCCGCCTGGGCCCTTCCGGCCGAGGTGTTCCTCCAGAACCTCCACATGGTGAACACGACCCTCCTGTTCTTCGTGACCTACGGCCTCGTCGTGGCCGTGGCGGCCGTCGTGGCCGTCGTGGCCGTGATGCTCTCGACCCGGG
>JBHIBW010000133.1:0-4231 GCA_046759265.1 Thermoplasmata archaeon | reverse complement strand
ACTCGCGGAATTCGTGGCCGCCAAGTGGGAGGAACCCGACTTCGGCATCTGGGAACTCCGGGGGGAGAAGCGGCGGTACGTCTACTCCCAGGTCATGGCGTGGGTGGCCCTCGATCGGGCGGCCCGGGTCGGGCGCCGTTGGGGGAACCCGCAGCGCGCCGGGCGCTGGGAGCGGATTGCGGAGGACATCCGGACGCACGTCCTCGAGGCGGGCTTCGACGAGGAGCTGAACTCGTTCGTGCAGTACGAGGGGGCGAAGGAGGTCGACGGGAGCCTGCTCCTCATGCCCATCGTCTTCTTCATCGAAGAGCACGACCCGCGATGGCAGGGGACCCTGGAGCGCATCCAGAGCCAGCTTGCCGAGGGGGCACACATCTGGCGCTTCAAGGAGGAGGGACCGCGGGAAGGCAGCTTCCTGATGCTCAGCTTCTGGCTGGCGGACGTGCTCATCCATGGAGGCCACCTCAAGGCGGGGCGGGAGACGTTGGAGCAGGTCTTGGCCTACGCCAACCACGTTGGGCTGTTCGCCGAGATGTGGGATCCAGGTACGCAGGAGTTCCTGGGGAACTTCCCCCAGGCCCTGACGCACATGGCGCTTGTCAACGCCGCCGTCAACCTGTGGGAGGCCGAAACCGGGACGGACTCCTAGGACCTGGGAGACCATCCTTTATACTGCCGGGAAGCTTCGGCCGGCCTGCGGGGGTAGCCAAGCCCGGTTAACGGCGCAGGACTTAAGATCCGAGGTCCCGAGGAGTTCCGATGAGACATCCTGTCTCGTAGGAGTTCGTGGGTTCAAAGGGCCCTGATGGGCCGGAAATTCCCACCCCCCGCATTACTCTGCCGGGGGCTGAACGATCTCGGCCTTCCCGCCGGAGGCCTTGAGACGCGCCTCCAGATCCCCCGACCGGAGACCGAACACCAGGTCGCGAGCGAGGGCGTCGATCTCGTCCCGGATCGTGCGGTAGTGTGCGACCTCTAGTCCCTTGTTGAGCACGTTCTCGACCTCCCACTTGCAGTGGGTGCCACGGAAGTGTTTCCGACGGTCGTCGTCGATCTCCGCATCAATCGTGACGAGAAAGTCCACGTCGATCATGTGCTCAGCCAAGAGGTAGCGCGGGTGCTCCCAATCGACCTGCAGACCCACTTCCTCGAGGACCGCCGTCGCCTGGGGCCGCACAAACCCGGCCGGGACGAGCCCGGCGCTGAAGAAGTCCATGGAGTCGTCGGCGTACGCGAGGGCGAAGGCCTCGGCCATGGGGCCGCGTGCTGCGTCGTAGGGCGATACGAAGAGACCGCGCACCATGGCTAACCAGAGGCGCTACGAGGGGGGCGGCTTTTAGGCTTTTCGACCGGGCCGGGGACGGAAGCGAAACCCCTGGAACCCCGTTCCCCCTGCTTCCCGCAACGTGGCCCACTCCGGAACCACACGCGTCCCGGTGTCGACCGACTGCGTGAGCTGCCCGAGGGCCCGGACACCCCCTTCGAACTCGACGATCGCCATGGGGACCGGAGGGGGCAATCCGGGAGGCGGGACTCGCAGGACCGTGTGGGTGACGACGACGCCCTCCTCGAGCTCCGTCGCCAGGAACTGAGTACCGCCGCAGGCCACACAACGGGCGTGGGAGGGGAAGGTAAGGCGGCCGCATTCCGTGCACCTGGCGGCCTTCAGGCGGGCCCCTCCAGGATGGTCACGACGGAGTCGTTCCCGAAACCGGCCACATTGCATGCGAGGCCAATCCGAGCCCGCACCTGGCGGTCCCCTGCCTTTCCCCGCAGTTGGGCGCAAACCTCGGCGATCTGGGCGACGCCCGTCGCGCCGAGGGGATGGCCTTTCGCCTTCAGCCCCCCGCTGGTGTTGACCGGCTTCGACCCCCTGAGGCTCGTGACGCCCTCCTCGGCCGCCTTCCATCCCTCGCCTCGTGGGAAGAAACCCAGCTCCTCCGTCTGCACGACCTCGAGGATCGTGGCCATGTCGTGAACCTCGGCCACCTCAATGGAGTCGGGTCCGAGATCGGCCATGGCGTAGGCCCGAGATGCGGCGAGGCGAACGGCCTTCATCGCAGTGAGGTCCTCGCGTTCGTGGACGACCTGGGTATCGGAGGCGCCCCCCACGCCCCGTACGCGAACGGCATCCTCGGGGTTCCCTCCCGGTGCGTCGGCCGCGGATAGGATGAGGGCCGCCGCGCCATCGGTCATCGGGCAGAAGTCGAAGAGGCGCAGAGGGTCGGCGATCAGCGGGGAGTCCAGCACGCGTTCCGTGGTGACCTCGCTCTGGAACTGTGCATTCGGGTTGCGCGCGCCGTTGAAGTGGTTCTTCACCGCCACGGCCGCCAACGCCTCTCTCGGGGCGTCGTACCGGTCCAGGTAGGCCCGTGCCATCAACCCTGCGTAGCCGGGAAGCGTGATGCCTTGGGCGTGCTCGACGGGGTGAGTGAGGCTGGCGATGATCTCGGTCGCGCGACCCGTGTCCACCGAAGTCATGCGTTCTCCGCCTGCCACGAGGACCCGGTCGTAGAGCCCCGCCGCGATCCCGGCCCAGCCCCATAGGAACGCGGCCCCCCCGCTCCCGCTCGTGTTCTCGACCTTGGAGGGGAACGCGGGCTCCAATCCCAGCTCGGACACGAGCGCGGACGCGATGCCCGACTTGCCCTCGAACTCCCCGCTGCTCATGTTGCCGACGAAGACGGCGTCGACGGACCCCGCTCCGCCATCCTCCAGCGCGCGGAGGGAGGCCATCGAGAGCAAGTCCACCACGGAGGCGTCGTGCCGACCGAACGGGGTCAGGCCATAGGATAGGACCGTCACATCGCGCATGGCACGGGTAAGGAAGACGGCCTTTAGCCTTTGGCGTGCCTAGGCGGGAATCCTCTGGCTGGCCTTCTGGACCGGATACGCGACCATCTGCTCCGCGGCGTTCACCCCGGTGGCCTTCAGGAGGCCTCGGTAGCCCGGGCACGCGTTGACCTCCAGCACGTAGGAGGTTTCGTCCCGGAAGACCACGTCCACGCCGGCGATCTCCAGGCCCGTTGATTGGGCCGCCCGGACGGCCATGAGTTCGGTGGACTCGTCCAGGGGAAAGTCGAGGGGGGACGCGCCGAGATGGATGTTCGTTCGCCATTCATGGAGCGCCGCCACCCGCTTCATGCTGCCGATGGCGCGGTTGTCCACCACGAAGATGCGGATGTCGACCCCGGGGTGAGGGATGAACTCCTAGATGCACAGGGTCTACCCCAGGACGCACAGGGTGTCCACGATGGACGCCGCCTCCGAAGCGTCGCGGACCCGGAGGACGCCCAGGCCTTGGGTGCCGGTGAGCAGCTTGAGGACGGCCGGGTAAGGCAGCAACCCCAAGGCCTCCTCGGCGTCGACTCGAGACCCGAGGAAGACGGTGCGTGGTACGGTCACCCCGTCCTTGAGGAGAGCCTGCAGCGCAAGGAACTTGTTGCGGGCGGTCATGAGGCCGTCCGCCGTCATCGTGGTGGCGACGCCCATGGTCGCGAGGTGCTTCAGAATCAGGTAGCCGAGCTCAGTTAGCGAGCGTCCGATCCGAGGGATGATGACGTCGAGGTGGGCGAGGGAGTCGCCCAAGTAGGTGGCGTCCAGGGTCTCCCCGACCACGAGGCGAACCTTGTCGGTCTGCATGAAGACGGGCTGATGGCCCGCATCTTCGATGGCCTGGAGAATGCCTCGGGTCGACCAGTACCTCTCGCTCTTCGATCGAACACCAATGCGCACGTCGTCCTCCCCGCGGGACCACGGGCGGCGCGGGGATTTAAAGACGAGACGCGGCGGAGGAGCGATAACCGCAGGCAAACGGCTAAAAAGGCCAAGGCCTCATGGCCCCCCGCCGCAAGGAATGGGATGTACCACGTGAAGGCCAACGACAGGACGATCGTTCCCATCGTGTGCTCGGTCGTGTTAATCGGGGAGCGAGGCGAGGAGGAGGTCGACGCCAAGGTCGACACCGGCGCGAACCGAACGAGCGTCGATACGGACCTTGCGGCACGGGTCGGTTTGGGCCCCGTCACGGACACCGTCAAGGTCCGCGCCGCTTCGAGTGCGCAGGCGGAGGTGCGGCCCCTGGTCGAGGCCCGAATCCAGCTCGTCGGGAAGGAGTTCATGCTCCCGGTCAGCATTGCGGATCGGGGGGACATGAACTACCCCGTCATCATCGGGATGGACATCCTGTCCGAGGGGAACTTCCTCATTGAGGTCTCCAACCGGACCCTCA
>JBHIBW010000132.1:0-4256 GCA_046759265.1 Thermoplasmata archaeon | reverse complement strand
AGGGCCTCGTCAAGGAGATGGAGGAGTTCGGGGTGGTCTTCACCCGGAGCGAGACCGGGACGGGCATCAACGGGGCCAGCGGCCTGCTCTTGGGCCTGGGGGCTCTCTACGGCATGCGTTCGGTTTGCTTCATGGGGGAGACCAGCGGCTACTTCGTCGATCCGAAGAGCGCTCGTTCTGTCTTGGAGGTCCTCACCCAGGCCCTGGGCGTGGACGTGGACTTCGCGGACCTCGAGGAGAAGGCGAAGCAGATCGACTCCATCACGGCCCGTCTGCGCGAGCAGCAGGAACCGAAACCCGAGGAGCCGAGCAAGGACCTGGGTTACATCGGGTGAGGGGGTCGCAGCTGATTTAACACGCCGCCGTATCGTCAGCGCGCGCTCCCGTAGTGTAGTCCGGCCAAGCATAGGGGCCTTTCGCGGTTCCGTCGGGACCGAAGAAAGCCTCTGACAGGGGTTCGAATCCCCTCGGGAGCATCCCCCCACGGGTTCAAAACGTATATCTACCCGCCTCTCGCCGCCGCTCCCGCGGCGCTCATGACCAGATCGGAACAACGGAGCGCTCCTGGTTCAGGTTTCGGAGCCGTCTCGCTTGGAACGGGCCGGGCGGCCAGCAAGAAGGGCTCGATAGATGGCCCAGATGTCGTATTCCTCCTTCGTTGCATCGGGCGCCAGGCCGGCCTCCTCGAGGATGTCTTGGGCGGCAAGGATGGTCTCCGAGGTCCCCTTCACGACGACCCGGTCTTGGGAGGCCGTGACATCGCCCTGGCCCTGGTCAAGGAGGATCTGAACCGCCTCCGCGGGCCTTGCCAGGACGAGGACCGCGGACCGGGCCTCAAACTGGTCCGCCAGGTGGCCAATGGGTCCATCCGCTTCGAGATGGCCGTCCAAGAGGAAGGCCAGATGCGACGGCGGTGCCAGGGTCTCCGCGAGGTGCGTGGAGACGACCGTCGTGAGGTCCGACGACAACCGGTCCTCCAAGAGCCCCGCGAGAAGTCGACGCCCCTCTGGATCCAGGTTGCTGAAGGGTTCGTCGAGGAGCAGGAGCTCGGGATCTCCCATCCAGGCCTGCGCGAGCATCACCCGCTTGCGCATCCCCGCGCTGTAGGTCCCCATCGGTCGTTCCCAGTAATCGACGAGCCCGAACGCCTGGGCGCTCCTTTCGACTTCCTCTTCCTCTAGCTTCCGGATCCGGCTGACGAACCTTAAGAAGATGCGGGCTGAGGCCCAGGAGGGCAGATGGTGGTTCTCGTAGGCCACGCTGAGTCGCCGAGCGGTCTTGTGCGGCTGTCGGTAAGGGTCTAAGTCGAATACACGCAGCGTTCCGGCCGTGGGCCGCAGGACGCCGGTGAGCAGGTGGACCATAGTCGTCTTGCCGGACCCGTTTGGACCGAGCAGGAAGTAGGTGGAGCCGGTCGGGATCTCCATGCTCAGGTCCTCCAAAGCGGCAACATGGCCAAACGTCTTGCCGAGGCTCTCCAGTCGAATAGGGGTTTCCGTCATGCGGCCTTCCCTCGCTTGAGTCTCGGACCGAGCGCGAACAAGAATACGGAGGCAACCAGGAGGCCGAGCGTCGTGTAGAGCGCGGGGTTCAGGAGGGACGTCTCGAGCTCGGGAGGCAGGTCGGCCCCTTGAAGCACGTTGTAGCCGAGCTCACCCCGCCGATCCTCCTGGTTCGTGATGGTGATCGTCAAGACACCGGGCAACGGGGGGCGGAAAGTCGTCAAGAGGGAGCCGTTGCTCTGGAATGTGACGGACCAGTTCGTGTATGCCGCCTCGACGACCGTGGTCACATTCACCGTGGCGAAGACGCCGAGGTCGTACGTCAACTCGTACACATACAGATTCTGTGTGAAGGTAGCCCGAGGTTCCAAGGATACCGAACCCCCGAAGCCACTGCCCGTGAAGTCACGGATGAAGACCCCGGAGGCAATGGCGAACGAAGCGACGGCCAGGAGAAGAAGCACCAGGCTGAGACCCCGAAATACTCGCGCCAACTTCAAAGCATCTCCCCCCGGCGGCTGGCGTAGAGGACAGCGAGGAGGAACGCGACAATGGCCAGCACGATGTAGACGAGATAGAAGTCTGCCGCGAGGAAGGGCAAGCCTGCCGGGTTCGAGAACTCGTAGAAATAGGCTCGCTGAAAGGCCCCCGGCGGCGTGAGGGAGCCGTACGGACGCAAGGGCTCGCGCAAGAACCATCCGACAAAGAAGAATGTAACCATGGCCCCGAAGGCGACGGCCGGGTTCCGAATGAGTATCGCGAACGTGGCCGCGAATAGGACGGTGAAGAGGGTGGCCAAGAAGAGACGGGGCATCGCGATCCAGTATTCAAGGGGATACAGAACGCCGAGTTGGCCTTGACTGGCGAGGGCCGGCTCCACAATGGGCGGCAGGACAAGGAGGGCGAAGAAGGCCGGAATTAACGCCAGCAGGAAGACCCCGAGGCTGTACGCGGTCAGGATCTCCCAGCGGCGCAAGCCCTGAGCCTGGAGGGCGGCCAACCCTCCTGATCGGCGTTGGGTGACGATGGCCAGGGTGACCAAGACGGAGACGAGGGGAGAGATGAACGGATAAGAGGTGCCCACCGAAATCGTAGCTGTGAACGCAAGGGAGGCAGCGAGGGCGGCCTCGGCTGTTTCCCCGCCGGGCCGAGCGACCCCTCCCACGAGCGTGAAAAGCAGCACCACAAAAAGGAGGAATCCTACCCGCCAAGGCGCGGGCTCCCGTAGGCTCCATCCAATGAGGAGAGCGAGGCGTCTCAGCGAATCCCCTCGTGGTTACCGCGACGGCTCGAACTGCAACAGGCTCGTGGCATAAGCGTCCTATGCCGGCTGTCAGGTAGCTCAGGGCCCTACATCACCTTTCCCGCCCGGAGGACGAAGGCGGAGGTAGGCGACGACCGCGACGAGGACCGCCACGGCCGCAAAAAGGAAGACCGCACTCCATGGGAACAACCCAGGCCCATCAGAAGCGCCGCCGACCTCGGTTCCGTCGCCCGGTCCCGTGCCCTCGTCCTCCGATCCCTGCCCTGTGTCTCCTCCCGCGTCGCCTCCCCCAGCGCCACCGGATCCGCCCCCCGTACCTCCCGCTTCGGGTACGGGAAGTTCGATGATATTCGTCTCGACGAGGTGCATGAAGGAGAAGTGGCCCTTTGTGCCTCCGGGGAAGTCATCCCAGTCTGTGAGCATAATCAGACCGGCGAGATTGAAGAGCAGATCATCGTAATGCCAACTGTAGCTGACCAGGAGGAGGGATGTCTCGGGGTCGTGGTAGCGGCCGGCGGGCGGAATAGTTTGCAGCTTCTGGCCCCACCCACTCACCATGTACCGGTGGATGCTGTCCGGGACCGATCCTCCACCGCCAAAAATGTCGACAAAAGTGTCGATCCCATAGACGGCCTTGAGGTTGTCCACGTCGCCGGGGTCCACGCTCTTCGTCACCTGGAGGGGGACAGTAAGGCTCGTTCCCTCGAGCCAGTTTCGGATGACCTCGAAGCGACCTGTGGCCATTTCGGCGGGCGTCACGTGGAAAGTCCATCGACCAATGTAGGTGTTCCCCTCGGTGACGTCCATGGTGTCTAGATTTACCAGAAGGGTTCGTTTCGCATGCAGGACATCGAGAATCCCAATATATAGGGGGTCGGAGTTTTCGGGGCGCCAGTCTTCGCTCCTGACTTTGACATATGTCCCGTCTCGCCCCCAACCCGACATCTGAAGCTCAACCGTGGCCATGCTTCCAGTGACGTCAACTACGTCCCACCTCAGCTGAACGAAGCACACTTGTGCCCTGATGTAGATCTGATCAGAGGAATTCTCCGCGTCAGGAAAACCGAAGAAGGGGGGGTAAAACCAGGCACCACCAAAGTCGCAGTCACCAATAGAATAGACCGCAAAATCTCCGACCCGGAGGATCGTGTGTCCGTTGGCTGAGCCCTGCCCTACAGGGAAAGTAAGAACTAGCACGAAAGCTACGCTTACCGCCACAATCCTTTCTCGATGCTTCATTATCTGGATTTAAATGAGACAGGGTGGTTCACTAGTAGGTTGTGCAGGCATGACTGCATATGCCTGATGGATGTACGGGGCGCCGTTCTTTAACAGATCCACCTTGGTCCATCCTGCCTCTCTAGTGTCATCCCCCGCGTTGTAGGAATCAAAGCCACTGGTATAAGGCGGGTTGGGGGTGACGTACGTCGATCCCCTCACCTCTTTCCGGTAATTAGGGATAGGCGAGCTGAATATTTATACACTATCAT
>JBHIBW010000131.1:0-4351 GCA_046759265.1 Thermoplasmata archaeon | reverse complement strand
CTCGCTAAATCGGCCCGAGGACGTTGTACCCTTACCCCGTCTCCCGTAGGAGGGCCCATCCCGGTTCCCACCCGAGCCTGGGCGCCTTTCTGGGACTCGTGTTTCTGGGCCTCGTCGTGCCCTACGCCCTCGGCTACGGCCTGATGGCCTTCGCGGGGGCCCTCGTGTTCGCAGGCATCCTCGCCGGGGCCATTGCCCGAGGTGGGGCCCGCATGGGAGCGGGGGCCGGGGCGCGGTCCGCGGGTTTCTTCATGCTCATCCTCCTCCTCTCCTACGCGATCGTCCTCCTCTCCAACGGAGGGTTCATCGACCTAAGCGCGTCGCCGGAGATGGCGCGCCTGGTGCCGTATGTCCTGCTCGTAGAGGGCCTCTGGTCGCGCATTGGCGTCCTGATGCAGCCGGTCCTCGGCCAGCTCATCGCGCTCACGGGCGGGGATGTCTTCGTGGAACTCCTCCTGCTTGTCAGCCTCCCTGCCATCGGGGCCGCCCTGGGCGGGGCCCTCGGAGGTGCCGTGGCCGGACACCCCGCGGCGAAACCCGTTCCGATGAACATGGCGCCGTACCCTGCGTACCCGGCGCACCTGTTCCCGGAGTACCCTCCGGCCATGCCGCCCGAGCAGCCGTTCGTGCGGCCGGGAGACCCGGGCATGCCCCCCGAGGCCCCGGGGATGCCGGAGGGGGAGATGGACTACCTCTGCCCGTGGTGCGGCCTCCGTGTCCTCCCCGACATGGAGCGGTGTTGGAGCTGCGAGGGCCCGCTCGATGCGGCACCTCCGCCCCCTCCGGCGTTCTAGTCTTGCCGGCGGCCAGCGGGAAGCCTACGTCTCGATGGTAACCAGGGCGCCCACGCGGATGCCGTGGCGTCGCACAAAGTCCGCGTTGACCTCGAGCGCGTATTGCGCTGGGGCGCCCGAGTCGAAGAGGGGGCAGGGATCGGCCTCGCACGGTTGCAGGCCCTCCACGATGTGGACGACGGTCAAGTCGGCGCCGATGAAGAGCACATCAAGCGGGAAGCGGGTGTCCCGCATCCAGATCGAGCGGACCCCCTCGTCGGGCCACACAAACAGCATGGCCGCACCTTCGGCGAGGCTCTCCCGAAAGGCCAGCCCCCTCGACCGCTCGACGGGGTCGTCGGCGACCTCCGCGGACACCCGCACGGGGCCCGAGGGAGAAGCGAGGGTGACGGTCGCCAGCGGGAGGGTCGGCTGCGGCGTCGTCAGGAGGGGAAGGAACACGTAGAGGGCGACGAGCAGAACGCCTACGAGCGCGATCAGGGCGAGCTTCTTGGTGGACCACGCCATCCCGTCGATCCGCCCCGGTCTACTCCTCCCCCGGGCCTCCGAAAGGCGCGCCGAAGGGCGTCTGCTGGACGACGTTGAGCCGCTGAATCAACCGCCACTGCACCTTCGCCAGGTTCCCCATGATCTCGTTGAACGCCGCGGCGTCGGGGCCGTCCTTCTCCGTGAACTCGGCCTTCAGGGCCGTGAGCCCCTGGCCGAGCTCCCGGGCGATGCTCCGGAGGACCTGCTCCACCGTCGGATCCAAAGTCTGCAGGTTGCGGAGTTGGAAGGTGGCGCCGCCCACCTGCCCAAGGATGAGCCCCGCCATCATGTAGAGCCCGTCGTCCCGGAAGTCGCCCAGGACCTGGAGCAGCACGGACAGGCTGGCGAGTTCCGTCGTGGAGTTGGACTTCACGTCGTTGATGGCCCGATCGAAGGCCTTGGAGAGGTCCTCTGCGCTGAAGACGGCGCCGTCCATCTCACCGCCTCCGCCCGCCGTACCCTGTCGCCTGGCTGAGGACTCCCTGCGGTCCGAGCGCGTGGGTCGCGTAGAGGCGCAGGACCTGTTCCTCCAACCGCGAGATGAAGGCCAAGGCGCGTCGGCCTCGATCCTCTGCAGCTGGATCGGGCGCCCCTCGGACCAGACGGGCCGCGGATTCGCGGGCCAGGAGGAGGTCCAGGGCCAGCATCCCGAGACGCTTGGGCTGCACGCCGTGCCAGGCCATGAAGAGAAGTTCGTGGGACATATGCACCAATCGCTGGAGGTCGAGACTTGCCGGCATGTCCCTCCCCTTCGCATCGGTCGGCCGGAAAAGAACCTTTGCCGTTGGCCCATACCACGAGGGCCGGGTCCCGAGTCCCAGGAATCTTTAAGGTGAAGCCCCCCTAAACGGGGCGGGCGTGATCATGGCGGAGGACGTCCTGGGCGTCTTTCCGGCCTCGGAGGTTTGGGGACTCCAGAGGAAACGGCCGTGTACTCTTCTGTTGAGCCAGCGTCGGCTATTCATCCTGAAGCGGGATTCCTCGCGGAACAACCTTACCAAAGAGCGGGTTCAGGCTCTGGGCATCGAGGCCTTCGAAGGCGGCGGCCACTATGCCCTGCCTCTGGAGGACATCCGATGGGTTCAGATCAACCCCTCCCTCCTGGGGGCGGGGCTGAAGATCCAGACGGGGGGAGGGGGCTATCGCTTCCGCCTCTCAAGGGGGCCTTCCCAGCGACTCGAGCGCCTCTTGCGGGAGATCCTCCCTGGGAAGGTTCGGCGGCCGGGAGAGGATTGAAGACGATACAGGCTTCCTCGTTCGTCTGTGCGAACTTCTGCCAAGGTTCGAAGCCTTTGAGACGCCGCTTAAATAGAAAGCGGACCGTTTTGCAAGTGCTGAGGGCGTCATGGCATCCGAGAAGGATACCTCATCCGAAGCGCCCTCGAGGCGCACCTTCGTGAAACTCGCGCTGGGCCTAGGGGGAGCAGCGTTCGTAGCTGGCCTCGTGGGGCCTGCGCTCGCGAGCCGACTGCTTGCGGGGGGCAACGGCGGCGGCGGGACGGGAACCCAGCCGACCGGACCTTGTGCCGAGTACGCCTCCTTTCAGAGCAGCATCCTGGGTGGCGGGCCACCCAAGGACGGCATCCCCAGCATCGACAACCCCCGATTCATGTCGGCCGATGCGGCCAACGGTTTCCTCCAGCCGACGGACATCGTCTTCGGCCTGGATTATAAGGGTGTCCAACGGGCGTACCCGCAGCGCATCCTGGTGTGGCACGAGATTGTCAACGACCGCCCGGGGGGCCAGCGCCTCTCGATCACCTACTGCCCGCTCACGGGTTCCCAGATTGCCTTCCGACCGCCTACGACGGGGAGTGGAGAGACCTTCGGGACCTCGGGGCAGCTCGTGAACAGCAACCTCCTCATGTACGACCGGGCCAGCGACAGCAACTGGCCGCAGATCCTGGGGACCGCCATCAACGGCCAGCGCTGTGCAAGCGTCCTCGGCGAGGTTCCCGTGGTCTGGACGACGTGGGATCGTTGGCGGGCGCGACACCCGGGGACGGAGGTCCTCACGACGGAGACGGGCTTCCTCCGGGACTACAATCGGGACCCCTACGGCCTCTACAACCCGGACCCCCACGGGTACTACCGGAACGAGAACCTCATCTTCCCGGTCATGAACCGATCCGATCGGTTCTCGGCCAAGAAGGTGGTGTACGGCGTCAAGGTCGGGGACGAGCAGCTGGCCATCCCCGAGCAGGAGTTCCATGCCATCCGGGTCAAGAACATCGCCCTCGGCGGCGCGCCCCTCGTCGCCTTGCAGGACGGGGACCTCAACGTGGTCCGGGCCTTCCACCGCGAGGTGGAGGGAGCCCCGCTCACCTTCCGATACGCGGACGGGCAGATCCTGGACGACGAGAGCGGGACGGTATGGTCACCGGAAGGGCTGGGCCTGGAGGGCCCCCACCAGGGGACGGCCCTGGCCCCGCTTCCCGCGACCAACGTCATGTGGTTCGCCTGGTACGCCTTCTATCCGGGGACTCAGGTGTTGAGCTGAGGGGGGATAAGCCATGACAACATGGGACCGCGCCCGGGACCGATTCTACGGCGCCCTGGCCAACCCGCGCCTGAAGTGGGCGGGGATCCTCGCGGGCGTTGCCTACGCCCTGTTCTACCTCTTCAGCCTCGGCCACCTCGTCATCCAGCCCGGAGCGACGCCCCTGCCCAACGCGGGGGTCTTCGCCGTGGTCGGACTGGAGAACCTCTGGCGCGAACGGGCTCCGTACAACTACGAGCCGATCGCGGTCTTTCAGCCCGTGGAGGGGTTCGCGGTGTTCCTCGCGGTCCCGAACCTCATCCTGGCGGCGAGTCTGGGAATCCTGCTGGCCCTGAGCCTCGCCGTCGCGTTCTACCTCTTCACGGAGTTCCGGGCCTGTGGCATCACCGGGTCCGCGAGCGGGATCTTGGCCAGCGCCCCGGCCTTTCTGACGGGGTTCGCCTGCTGCGCACCAAGCCTGGCCATCTCCCTCGGGGCTGTATCCGCCGCGAGCTTGACCGGCCTGATTCCGATCCTCATGCCGGCCGCC
>JBHIBW010000130.1:0-4369 GCA_046759265.1 Thermoplasmata archaeon | reverse complement strand
GGCGGCGGGGCGGGTGCCCGGACTCATGTTCGTCCACGTATTCGCGTTGTAATCGTAGACCCACGTCTCGTCCCTCGTCACGGTGGCGCAAGTCGAGAACCTGTCTCCGGCACAGCCGCCAAACAAGACAATCCGGTCCGCCTCGGCGTCGTAGGCCATGCCAGGAAAGTACCAGGCAGCCGGCTGGATGACCGGACTCATGTTCGTCCACGTGTTCGCGTTGGCGTCGTAGGCCCACGTCTCGGGACGACTCGGAACGATGGATTCGTTCTCGAGACGAAGGAATCGGCCGCCGAAGAGAATCACGCGGTCCGACTCGATGTCGTACGCCATGGCGTGGCCATCTCGGGGTGAGGGTCGGTTCCCCGGATTCATGTCCGTCCACGTATTCGCGTTGAAGTCGTAGGTCCAGGTGTCGTCCATAAAGCCGGTCACAAATACGGTAGTCCCACCCCCAAAGAGGACGATCCGATCGGACTCCGAGTCGTACGCCATGTCATGGGCCCCCCTGGCAGAGGGGCCCGTGGCCGGGGCCAAGTCTGTCCAGACCGACTCCTGCGCGATGGCCGTCCCGGGGACAATCGAGAGGATGAAGAGGCTGATCAGAACAAGAGGAACGAATCGCAATCTTCCCCCTCCCGCATGGGCGAGTGCGTTGTTGTGGTTTGACGGTTGCGCTATGTTGACCCGACGCCCGGCACCTTGCATCTGTAGAGGACGGGCTACGGTTCTCTCTTGCCTTTGGCCTCACGTTACGCAAGTAATTCTTAAGTTAAGTAACCACGTCAATCCCGCTCCCTTCCAGCACGGGGCTCGTGTCCTTCCCCAGGAGGTTCTCTCCCTGAACACCCGTCAGCACGACCAGGACGCGGACTTCTTTCGTCAGCTCCGGATCGACGGAGCATCCCCAGATAATCCGGGCCATGGGGTTCGTCTGCGCCCCGATGAGTTCGGCCGCCCGTTCCGCTTCCTCCACGGTGAGGTCCGGACCGCCGACGACCCGGATCAGGGCGCCGCCCACCTGACTGGCATCCACCTCCCCAAGAAGCGGGGACTGGAGGGCTTCCTCCACAGCGAGGTCGACGCGATCCACTTCGCCTCGGGCCTCGCCGATCCCGATCATGGCGACGCCCCCCTCTTCGATGATGGTGAGGAGATCGCTGTAGTCGATATTGACGAGCCCGGGCTTCGTGACGATCTCCGTCATGCCCTTGATGCTCTGCATTAGGATCTCGTCGGCGACCTTGAATGCGGCCTCCAAAGGGAGGTCCGGAACGAGCTCCAGGAGACGGTCGTTCTCCACGACGGCCGTCGTGTCGCAGTGGCGACGGAGGCGTTCTAGGCCCCGCTCTGCGTTCTCTCGCCGCATGGTGCCTTCCGCCGCGAAGGGCATCGTGACGACCCCCATGACGAGGGCGCCGAGATCCTTCGCGGTCCGTGCGATGATATGAGCGGCCCCCGTCCCGGTCCCTCCACCGAGGCCCGCCGTGACGAAGACAACATTGGCCCCTTGGAGGAGGGATCGGATTTCGGCCATGCTCTCCCGCGCCGCCCTTTCGCCAACCTCGGGAATGGCACCCGCCCCCAGGCCCCGGGTGATCTCTTTCCCTAGGAGTACCTTCTTCGGCGCCCGGATGTGGAGGAGATGGTTGGCGTCCGTGTTGAGGGCGCTGAGCTCGGCCCCCACAATGCCGGACTCGGAGAGACGGCTGATCGTGTTGCACCCGCCGCCGCCACAGCCCATGATCCTGATGCTGACGCTGAGGGAATCCACGAGCTGGCGGAGTTCCTCATCCTCTTCGGCGGCCGGAGGTTCGCCCAGGTCCTCGGAGAGTGAAGCCTGCTCCAGGCGAGCGATGGCCCTATTCACAATTGAACGCATGCGACATCCCATCCCGTTGGGGGTGGCGGAGATTGGCCCGTCTATTTAAGACAATCGGGAGCGTGCCCGGGAGCCGCTAGCCGCCGAGGCGCAGGCTATCAAACAGGTCGGCCCCTTGGATGAGGCCGTACCCCGCTAGCCGGTCGTGGGGTTCCGTCTGATCGGCCAACGGCAGGGCCGTCCCCATGAGGGCCACCTTGACCGATGCGACGCCCAGGGCCGAGACCAGGCCCTGAAGGGCAGGTTCCCCCTCGAGCACCAACGCCAGGATGGCACTGACGATGGCCGAGGCCGCGGAGGTACCGGCGACGCTCGCGTAGCTTCCCGCCAATCCGGTCGTCGCGAGGCCGTCTCCCGGGGCCACGACTTCCGGCTTTCGGTTGGGGTCCGAACGACCGCCGTTGGCTCCCCCTTGGCTGAAGTCCGAGACCTCCAAGTCGGCGTTCACGGACCCGACGGCGATGACCAGCGCCTGCGAGGCGGGCGTCTGGACGTCCGAGGCGTCCGGCCCGTCGTTCCCCGCGGCAGCCACGACCAGGATGCCTCGGTTGATGGCGTCGCTCACCTGAGCGGACACGGGACCGGGGGGCGCGCTGCCGCCTCCCAAGGAGAGGGAGATGATGTGGGACTGCGTCCCGTTTCCGAAGGGGTCCATGCAAAAGAGAAGGGCCTCGATGATGTCCTGCCCGGCCCCCACCCCCGACCCGTCGATGGCCTTGGCCACCACCAGGGAGACCTGGGGGGCGAAGCCTCGGACTAATCCGCGGCCCACGATCAACCCGGCCATGAAGGTCCCGTGACCGTGGTCGTCGTAGGGTTGCTCCTCGCGGCCCACGAAGTCCCTCCAGGCCGCAAGCTCGAATCCCGCGAGATCAGGATGGTCCAGGTCCACCCCGCTGTCCACGACGCAGACGATGACCCCGGCGCCCGTGAGTCCCATGGCGTGGAGTTGGTCGGTCTGGGTGGCGGAGGAGGCCCACGCGTTGTCGGGAACGCCCCGGAAGAACCGCTGCAGGCCCTCCAGGTTGGCCAGGACCGTGACCGCGAACCCGAGGAAGAGGGTGGCGACGAGGGCGAGGGCGAACAGCTTCCGCCAGCGAGGCGGCGCGGGTCTGGGGTCGGGTAGGGCCATGAGGGGCTGAGGGGGGTTGAGTTGGCCCCTAGGAAGCGCGCGCGTGGACGGCGATGCCGCTCTCGTTGAGCTCCATGGGGACGATGGACTCCATGTGACTCGAGCCCTTGAACTTCTCGATGGAGATGAAGCGCTTGATCCCGTTGTCCTGGCGGAACTTGTAGAGGCGGATCTCACCCCGAGCCAGAAAGGTCTCCAGTTTGGAGGAGGTCCCGTTGGTCGGGGTCTCGACCGTGAGGAGGGCCGTCTTCTCTGACTCCGTGAGGAAGCGCATGAACGACTGCGTGGAGACGTTCTCCTCAAAGTTGCGCATGCAGAACGCGCGGAGGGCCGTCACACTGTCGATGACCACCCGGTCGTACCGCTTCTTCGCGAAGAGGTTCTTGAGGGATTGCTGAAGGGAGTGAACGGTGATCTCCCGCGACGCCCCGTCGGGCGTCTTCCGAATCTTGGCCGGCACGTTTTTCATGGCCACGGGGACCATCTCCGAGGAGATCTCGAGGGTGGGGTTGGGCTCGAAGCGCCGGATGTCCGAGTTCGCGTCCAGGATCTCGACATCCCCCACCTTCCAGCCGTAGGACTCCAGGTTGTAGCGGACCTCGTTGGGGGGTTCCTCCAAGGCCACGTAGAGTCCGTGCTGCCCCTCCTCGAGCCCGTGGAGGAGAAACTGCACACACAGGGTCGACTTCCCGCTGCCCGGTGGGCCGGAGATGATGTATGGTCGGTGGGGAATCAACCCGCCGTTCAGCATCTGGTCCAATCCCTCGATCCCCGTGCGGACGCGTTCCTTGGGCATGGTCTACCCCGAGACGACCTGAGGGGACGGCTGCTGCCGTCTCTTTCGGAGCTGTTCCAATAGAAGCATGGCCTGCTGGAGGGCCTCGGCCCGCAGCCCCATCTGCCAATGGATGAAGGCGCGGTAGATGCGGGGTCGCAGGTCGCTGATGTTGAGCTTCTCGGCTTCGCAGCGCTCCCAGAGCCGAAGCACCTCCTCCATCGCCTCGAAGAGCTCCTCCGTCTGGATGTCCTCGATGAAGCTCTCCACAATGCCGTCGGTTCGCTGCCCGTGGAGGGCCACCTGCCCGTCGGCCTGGACGTACAAGCCCTGATCCCCGATGATCATCGGGCGGTAGTCGTCGTCGAACGCGGACCCTCGAAGCTTCTCCACCGAGACCGCGCGCCGCACCATCCCGGACTCATACCACTTGTGCAGCCGAACTTCGCCCCTCGCCAGATGGAACTCCGTCTCGAGCGTCTCCCGGGAGGGGAGGTCGGTGGTGATGACGATCGTCGCTTCCAACTCGGAGAGGAAGCGCATGAAGGATTGGATGAGGATGCTGCTGTCCTCCCCCCGC
>JBHIBW010000129.1:0-4409 GCA_046759265.1 Thermoplasmata archaeon | reverse complement strand
CGATGGTTCCGTGGCCTACCTGGACCTCTGTGGAAAGGGGGGGCAGGCCGACCTCCTCCTCATCGCCCCCGCCACGGCGAACACGATCTCCAAGATGGCGACCGGGGTGGACGACACGACGGTCACCACGTTCGCAACCACGGCCCTCGGGTCGGGCCTCCCCATCCTCCTGGCGCCGGCGATGGACGCCGTCATGTATGACCAGCCGATCCTCCAGAAGAACATCCGCACGCTCGAGGATCTGGGAGTCGAGTTTATCGAGCCCCTCCGTGTCGAGGAGAAGGCCAAGCTGGCGGACGTCGAAGCCGTGGTCGCCCGGACGATGCGTCGCCTCGGTCCGAGGGACATGGTGGGCCGGCGCGTTCTCGTTGTGGCCGGCTCCACCTCGGAACCGGTCGATGACATCCGGGTTCTCACGAACCGGAGCACCGGGGAGATGGGCGTCGAACTGGCCCGCGCCGCGTTTCTCCGGGGCGCGGACGCGGAGCTCTGGATGGGGGAAGCCTCCGTCCGCGTGCCCTCCTATCTGAAGGCCTGGCGGTTCGAGGAGACGGAGGCACTCCTCGAACACATCTCGGAGATAGACCACGAGATCGTCGCGGTTCCGGCGGCCATTGCAGACTACCTGCCGGAGCGCGCTGAGGGGAAGGTTGCCTCCGGATCCTCCGCCTGGACTGTGAAACTGCGTCCCAATGCCCGGGTTTTGGAGCGGATTCGGGACGTGTTCCAAGGGATCCTCATCGGGTTCAAGCTCGAGTCGGGCGTTAGCCGGAAGGAGCTCGTGGACCGGGCCCGGAAACGCCTTGGGGAGTTGAAGCTCGAGTACATGGTGGCCAACGAGTGGCAGGACGTGAAGCCGGGCTACATCGAGGTCGTGCTCTTGAATGAGCAGGGACGCCAAGACCTCAAGGGCTCCAAGCGGGAGGTCGCTGCAGGCTTGTGGGGAGCCGTTCTGGATGGCCTCGGAGGCTAAGGCCTTCTGTCCTGGGCATCTGACCGCCTTCTTCCAGATGTGCCCGCAAGAGGATCCGGTGCGGGCGGGGTCCCGGGGGGCCGGTCTGTGCCTGAGTCGTGGGGTGGAAACCCGCGTCCGGACGAGGGATGCCACGAAGCTCCGCGTGACCGTCCGGCTGAACGGGGAGGAGGAACGGGCCGCCACGACGGAGCGAGCGGTGAAGTTGTACCTAGAGGACCCCCTCGACGTTCGCGTTGACTCCGAGGTCCAGCTCCCGATCGGCCAAGGCTTCGGCATGAGTGGCGCTGGAGCGTTTAGCACCCTTCTTGCGCTCAATACGGCACAAGGACAGCCCCGCGGGGCGGAGGAGATCATCCAACTCGCGCATCGGGCCGAGGTGGAGACCCACACGGGCCTCGGCGACGTGTATCCGCAGGCACTGGGCGGACTCGACATCCGTGAGAAGCCGGGCGCGCCGCCCCACGGGCTCGTGCACCGCGTTCCGCTGGAAACGGAGGTTGTACTGGCCGTGCTCGGCCCCCCGACGTACACGAAGGCGGTCCTCGACAACCCGATGGTTCGGAAGAGCGTGGATGGCGTGGGGGAGCGGATGCTCCGACGGTTTCTCCCCCGGCGGGATCTGGAGAGCTTCTTCCGCCTTTCCTGGCTCTTTGCCCGACAGACTGTCCTAGCGACCTCAGAGATTCAGGCGGCCGTCATGCAAGCGAGGCTCCATGGGCAGGCCTCGATGGTCTTTCTGGGCAACTCGGTCTTCGCGGTGGGTGACACGGCGCGTCTGCAGGAGGTGTTGGGGGAGATGGGGGAGGTCTATGTCGTCGACGTGGACAACCAGGGAGCGAGAGTCCTCTGATCAGAGGAGAGTGAACAACCGGTCGTCGCCTCCCCCATCGAGGACCCCGAGTCGGGCCCCGGCATCGAGCCACCCGTGTGCGTAGTTGACGGCGGCAAAGGCCTCCAAGGCCCGACCCTCCGATTGAAAGTGGCCCGCGTCCTCGAAGTAGGATCGGGCCATCTCGAGGAAGTCCTCGGCGATCTTGCGGACGTACGACTGCTCCGGTGCGATGACCTGGACCTTCTCCAACGCCCGGCGGGTCACCTCCAGATCCCGCTCCAACATGTCCTCGAGGGCCGTGTTCATGACCTCCCCATCCACGCCCGTCGAATAAAGGGCCGCGGGGGCGTCCATTCGGAATCAGCCCGGATTCTCACGGCGACACACTCAAGAAGGGGATTCCTCGAGACCGTGATAGTGAGCCGCAACCCTCCCCGACTCAAGCAGGTGTATGGCCGCGCCTTTCTCATCCAGCTTGACCGGGGGGATATGGAGCTCGCCAAGGTCTTCGCGCGGGCCATGCTCATCGTGAAGAACGGGAACGGGAACGGTCAAGCCTGACCCCGCTGGAGGATGGCCTGTTCGGCCGCCTCGGCCACCGCATCCGGAGGGAGGGCGGCATCGAGTTTCACGAAACGGGGATCGCCGGCCATCTCTTCGTACGCCGCTTGGACCCGCGTCAAGAAGGCGACCCGCTCGAACGGGCTCTTGGCCCGGGTCGCGGCCACCCGTTCCACCCCTTTGGCGGGGTCAAGGAGAAGGAGCAGGGTGAGGTCCGGCATGAGGCTGAGAAACGACGACGCCCGTGCCAACCAATCCTGCGGGTTGTCCACTCTACCCTCCAGCGCCACCCCTTGGTACGCGAGCGTGGAGTCGTGATAGCGGTCGCAGAGGACAATCCGGTCACCCTCCAGCCAGGCCTTGATCTGCTCCTCGTGAAGGCTCCGATCTGCCAGGAAGAGGAGGGCCTGCACCCGAGGATCCTGGTCCTCATCTACCGACCGCCGGACGGCTTCACCCAGCCAGGACTCCGTGGGTTCCTTCGTTTGGACCACGTCGAGGCCCCGGTCCCGGAGACGGTCGGCCAGCCCCGTCGCGAGCGTGCTCTTCCCCGACCCGTCAATGCCTTCGATGGTCACGAAGAGGGCCACGACGCGTCCAAGGGGGCGGGTCGGATAAAGGGTCGGAGGGTCGGGTGACCTGCAATTGAAAACCCTAATGTTCACAGGTATCCGTGCGGTGATGATAGCCAATGACCATGGTTTGCTTAGGGTCGCCAACCTCCTCTCGTGGTCGAGAATGCATCGGTGGTTGGTGGATGAGAATCACCTTGGCCCGGTTCATCCAAGGTCACCAGCACCATCAGAAGGCCATCCCTGGATCTTTTGGAGGAGGTCCGCTACCTTGGAGATGGGGCAGCTTCTGCCGGAAGCTTTGTGGGAATCAAGAGCTTAGGGAGAGCTATGAGTACACCCGAAGATTTCAGCACGCATCCCTCCCGCGTTCGATTTCTCGGGAGTGAGAGTGAAGCGGCACACGGCCGAATGTACGGCGTCATCGCGGAACACTACGACGCGATGTATGACTCGGACCGTCCAAGGCTGGCTTCTGAGTTTCTCCACGATGTCTTCCAACGGCACGAACCCGTGCAGACCGTACTCGATATGGCCTGCGGGACCTTCTATATCGACCTGGAGATCCTCGACCGGGGATACGACGTCGTTGGTTGCGACGTGTCTCCGCACATGTTGAAAGTTGCCCAAGGGAATCTCCGGAAGGCGGGCAGGGAGGCAGAGCTCTTCCAGGTGGATATGAGGGATCTAAACCTCTCACGTCGCTTTGACGCTGTCATCTGTCTTGGCACGGCCTTCAACTACCTCCACACGGAAGAGGACTGGCGCCTCGCCTTTCAGCGGTTTCGAGACCACCTCCGTCCCGACGGTATCGTAGTCCTCGATATGAACAACTTCGAGAGATGGATTGATGATCCTACCAACGCCGGGGTCGAGATGGACTACAGCGCGCCGGACGGGATGCGGATCGTGTGGTTCAAATTCAACGAGCAGAACGCAGCCAAGACCCAGCACATGGCGCGCTTCCTCACTGTCATACAGCAGAACGACGTCATCGAAGTGGCGTTGGACGAGGCAATCTTGAAAGTGTGGCACAAGGAGACTCTCGCCCAAGCGCTGCAAGACCACGGGTTCCGTCCTATCGAATGGTGGGGCGACTTGAAGAAGGGGGAACCTTACAACAACCCAGAGAGCCATCGTCTCATCTGTGTGGCACTCCGTGACTGACGAATTTGTGGCACTTTGAGGGAGAGACACCCGAGGAGTCCCAGCAACGGGTTGTCGAGCATTACATGCGCGACCACCCAGACATCATGCCCGGAAGGCCTCATTCGTTAGTCATTACGGGCCACCAAATCATCGCGTTTAATTGGACATCGCCGTCCACCTCCAGGCCTTTGCTTCCCCGAAGTGTCGGCGGACCATCTTCGTTGAGTATAATGGAAATCAGGGGATACAATTACCTTAATATATCGCACGGTCTCCCGCTGAACCCGGGTGGTTTTGAGGGGGCCGAGCCATCGCATTT
>JBHIBW010000128.1:0-4474 GCA_046759265.1 Thermoplasmata archaeon | reverse complement strand
ACCCGGGTCCACGGGTAGAAGGCTGCCCACGCGAACCACATCACGTTCATCGCCGGAAGCTCCGGCAGACGGCTTCCTTCCAGGGGCCCTGAGATCGCCACCCCGTCCGCGGACCATCGAGAGCCGGTCTCGGCGTCCCGGAACGAGCCGTCCCAGCTGAGGTGAAGGGGTCCGGGATCGCCCATCGCGAGAAACGCTCGGGGCGCCTGGAGTCCTTCGTCGTGGAGGAAGGCCACCGGTTGTCCGGCGATGGACGCGTTGCGTATGCGGTCTGCCCGGAGCAACTCGAGGTCCACGGCCACCGCGTCGTTCTCCTGAGCCAGGCCGACGAACGGGCGCTTGGGGTGGAACCGGTTGTCGCGGCACGCCACGTGGAAACGGACCTGGGAATCGGCGTAGTAGCCTCGAAGGGGCTTGTACGAACCGTAGGGGTCTCCCTGGTAGTTCCGAACGAATCCCGTGTCGGTGGAGAGCACCTCTGTCTCGGGATGGCGGGTCCGCCAGCGCGCCCAGGTCGTCCAGGCCAGGGGGACGGCCTCGAGCTTCCCTCCGAGTAGGGGACCCTGGATGGCCTGTCCGAAGATCTGAGGCCAGCGGCTGTCGGTCCGCCGGTCGTACATCAGCAGGTTGCTGTTCACGAGACGTCCCGTGACGCCGAAGGTCGGGGACACCGAGGGCTGAGGGCGATAGGCGACCTGGGAGCCGGTCAGGGGGCAGTAGGTCACGGCCAGGGCCGCGCCCTTCCAGCTGGCATTGACCACCTCGTGCCACACGAGGATGCGTTGGGGGAAGGCCCGGGCGACGCCGTTCGACGCGAGGCCGAATACGATGTGTTCATCGGCGACGAAGGAGGTGGCGTCTGCGGCGGTTACGAATCGGGGGCTGTCGATGCTGGGGATGCCGTCCTTCCGGACCCCGGTGATGGAGATGTGCTCCTCCTGGATGGCGAGGGCCTCCGCGGGTGTGTGGGCGCAGCCCGAGGGGGGTGGAGGCGCCGGCCGAAGGAGGGACCAGCCGAGGTAGGCGCCCAGGGCGACGCCTCCTGCGGCCAAGGTGTACTTCAAGAAGTCTCGACGGCGCACTCCCCGCTTCGGCCGCGCAGCGTCCTCCTTACTTCTCCTTCCCATCGAGCTCCATCCCCGCAGTTTCCGTGCGGGTACGTGTCAAGAGGACGAGGCGTTACTTAACCGCACGCTCAAACCCTTCGCCTTCCCCCGCCGGAGAGCCTGGCCGCTGACGAAACGTTTAAGAGCATCATTTCACTGCCCTGCCTAAGGGAAGGAGGCTACACTTTGGCGGAAGAAGGTACACCCGCAGCGCCAGCCCCCTCGGGGCGTGGGCTTTGGATTGCCATCGCGGTAGTGATCATCGTGGTCGTCGTTGTGGTGGCCGCGATCTTCGCGGCACCGCTTCTGTTCCCCGCACCGCGGCCCGTGATTGGCACGGTCATCCCGGTGACGGGAGCACTTGAAATCTTCGGACCGAGCGGAAGGGCGGCCATCGACCTCGCGGCCAGCGAGATTAACGCGGCCGGAGGGGTCCTTGGACAGACTCTCACGATCAACCACGAAGACTCAGCGACCGACTCAGCGACCGGGGTCAACGCGGCCCGTAAATTGGTCGATGTCGACGGGGCGCAGGCCATGATCGGCGCCTACGCATCCGCGGTTTCGACCCCCATCAACGAGGGGGTAACGACCCCCGACAAGGTCGTGCAGATCTCGCCGGCGTCGACGTCGCCCGCGTTCACGGACTTCAATGCCGACCGGCCGGAGGCGGACCGCTTCTTCTTCCGGACGGCGCCGTCGGACGCCCTCCAGGGCGTGGCGGGCGCGCAGTACGCGTTCAACACGATGGGCTATCGCGACATGGCCATCTTCGCTCGTGCCGATCCGTACGGGTCGGGGCTTGCACAGGTCTTCCAGGACACGTTCGAGGGGCTAGGAGGAACCACGACGATCCGGGTGGATTACGACATCACGGCGACCGTCTTCAACACGGAGCTCACCAGCATCTTCGCGACCAACCCGGACGCGATCTGGTGGGTCGCATTCCCGGGCGAAGGGGAACTCATCTTGCAACAATGGTGGGCGAACACGGCCTGGAGGGGACCGGACTGGCTGTGGGGCGAAGGGACCAAGTCCCAGACCTTCATCGACGACATCATCGGCCAAGGCATCGGCATCGAGGGCATGCAGGGGACCGCTCCGGTCACCTCTCTCGGCGCCCTCGACAACCTCGCGACCTTCGACGCGGCCTACGCCGCGTTTACGACCGTGGAGAGACAGCTCTTCGAACCGCACGGCTATGACGCGGTCTACCTGATCGCCTTGGCGATGCAGGCCGGTGGCTCCCTGGATCGGCAGAGCATCCGAGACAACTTGCAGGCGGTCTCCTCGCCCCCGGGCACGGTCATTACGCCTGGTGAGTGGTCGCAGGCTCTGACCCAGCTGGCAGCCGGAAACGACGTCAACTACGACGGGGCGTCCGGCTTCGCCAACTTCGACGACTTCGGAGACGTGGGCAGCGACTACGAGATCTGGGAGATTAACCCGGCGGACGGGCAGATCAGGCAGGTCACCCGGATTCCCGAGGCGGACCTGAGCCCCCCGCTGCAGTCGCCAGCCCGAATCTCGCCGGCCGCGAGCGCAATATTCCTCTGGGCGCCTCAGCTCGGTGCCCGCTGGGACTGAGCCTACCCGCCGAGGTAGAGTCGCCCCACCTGGGGATTGCCTAGGAGATCCGGCCCGGTTCCTTCGAACCGGGTCCTCCCCATCTCCAGGACGTACCCTCGGTTGGAGATCTTCAGCGCCTTCCGGGCGTTCTGCTCCACCATGAGGACCGTGGTCCCGGCCTCGTTGATGTTCTGGATCCGATCCAGGATCGTATCGACCATCTGGGGGGCGAGGCCCACCGACGGCTCGTCCACGAGGAGGACCTGGGGGTCCTGCATCAGGGTCTTCCCGAGGGCCACCATGTGCTGCTCCCCCCCGCTGAGGTTGCCTGCCCTTTCGCCGGCCTTCGTGGCCAGGTTGGGGAAGATCTCGAAGACCCGCTGGATGCGAGGTCTCAGGTCAACCCGCCCGTGAATGATTCCTCCCATCTCCAGATTCTCTCGGATGGTGAGATGAGGAAAGACGTTCTCCACTTGGGGCATGTAGCTCAATCCGAGGCGCACGACCGCCTCGGGGGGCGTCCCGGTGATGTCCGCCCCGTTAAACAAGACCTGGCCGCGGCGGGGCGTCAGGAGGCCGAAAATGGACTTGATCAGCGTCGACTTCCCCGCCCCGTTCGGGCCGATCAGGGTAACGATCTCCCCCTCATCGAGGTGAATGGAGACGCCGTGGAGGATGTCGACCCCCTCCCCGTAGCCGGAGTAGAGGTCCTCCGTCTGGACTATGCGTGGCATCTAGGTCCCCAGGTAGGTCTCGATGACCTCCTCGTTCCCCTTGATCTCCGTCGGGGTGCCCTGGGCGAGGACCTGGCCTTGGTGCATGGCAATGACCGTGTCGCACCGGCTCATCACCACGTCCATGTCGTGTTCGATGATGAAGAAGGTGAGGCCCTTCTGACGAAGCTCGTCGATCCAGTCCAGGAGCTTGGCGGCCAGCGTGCGGTTCACCCCAGCCACGGGCTCATCCAACATCACGAGGATCGGGTCCGTCATGAGGGCCCGAGCCAGTTCGAGGAGTTTCTTCTGCCCGCCGGAGAGGTTCTTCGCGAACTCCTGCGCCAGGCTGTCGAGCTCGAAAAACTCGAGGAGCGATCGGGCCCGCTCCCGGACCTCCGTTTCGCGGCCCCAGACGCGCTTCGGGCTGAGGAAGACGCGTCGGAACTGCTCCCCCTCGTGGCCCTTGGCGGCGAGCATGAGGTTCTCCAGGACGGTGATGTTCTTGAACTCCCGTGGGACCTGGAAGGTCTTCACGACCCCCTGGGCGACGACTTCGTGGGGCAGGAGCTGATCGATGCGGTTGCCGTCGAAGTGGATGTCCCCCTCCTCCGTCGTGTAGATGCCCGTGATGAGGTTGAAGAGGGTCGTCTTCCCGGCCCCGTTGGGCCCGATGAGGCCGGTGATGGACTGCTTGCGGACGGAGAGGGTGGCCCCGTCCACGGCGCGGATGCCCCCGAAGGTCTTCACGACCTCGCGGATGTCCAGCAGCGGTCCGCCGTTCTCCATCGCGTCAACCCATCTTCGAGATGACCTTCTCCTCCCCCAGGATGCCCTGGGGCCGGAACATCATCAGGAGGATCAGCACTGCTCCTATGCTCGCCAGGCGGATAAACGTGAAGTTCGCCCTTAGGAAATCGGGAAGCGAGGCGGTGAACAGGATGGTGAGGGAGAAGAGACCCCAGACGATGATCGCGCCAAGGATCGCCCCCTTGTTGTTTCCGCTACCCCCAATGATCAGCATGATCCAGATGAGGAAGGTGTCGGCGGGGACGAAGGTGGTGTTGGCTTCCGCGACACGGAACC
>JBHIBW010000127.1:0-4491 GCA_046759265.1 Thermoplasmata archaeon | reverse complement strand
CCACCCGTTCTCGATGATGACCCGGGCGATGGCGTTGTAGAGGGCCGTGTCCGTCCCGGGGTTAATCTGGAGGTGGAGGCCCCCGCCCTGCTCCGCGTACCGCGCGGTGAAGGTCTTCCGCGGGTCGACGTAGATGATCTTCGCCCCGCCCACGGCGATCCACGTCGTGAACAGGACCGTCTTCGTCTCGTACGGGTCGGAGCCGGACACCATGACCACGTCCGCCTCCTTGAAGTCCTCGAAGGACGAGGGGAAGGGGTCCATGCCGGCGTCGCTGAGACCGGGGGTGTCCGATCCGAGGGCGGGCGCGTGGTGGGGCGCGTGGTTGGGCGACCCGATGGCTCCGAAGGCCAGCTTCGTGATGGCGTACGTGTTCTCGAAGAACTGGTAGGAGTATCGCTTTATCCCCCAGGCGCGTTCCCCGTGGTTCTGGACAACGTATTGGGAGAGCTCCGCGACGAGATCCGTCGCGAGGTCCCAAGAGATCGGGGTCAGGGTTCCCCCGACCCGGAGCAGGGGCGTGGTCAACCGGTCCGCGGTGGGGCTCGCCGGGTTGTACACCTTCTGCGCGATGCTGCCGCCCCGGACGCTGTGGGTCCCGCCGAGGTTCACCGCCTCGGCGTCCCCATCCGGGATGATGACGACGTGGTGTTGCCGGCCTCCGATGGAGACCTGGTTGTACATGTTCGGGGAGATCCACTTGCCCGAGAGGGTCTCCGTCGGGTAGTCGACGCCGAGGGCGTTCTCGAACGCCCAGGGGCCGCCTTCCGTCCCCACCGGCCAGGTGTAGACCTTGTAGCCGCACGCGACGGGACAGTACTCGCAGGCGGTGGTGGAGATCTTTGCCGTCGGAGGCGGGAGAGGCACGGCCTGTCGCGACACGTAGTCTGTGGAACCGGCGGCCATCCCATCACCTCCTCACGGGAGCCGCATCCTTCAGGTCGTTCCGGAAGCCGTAGATCAAGCGGGAGACACCGGTCGCGTAGACCACGCCACCCTCCACCTCCAAGACGACCTGCGGGAGCGCCTCAGTTGCTTGCCCGAGGACCACGATCCCCCGCCGGCTCAGGTCAAAGGTCGTGAAGTGGCACGGGCAAGGGCCCATGATCTTGTGCTCCGCCTTGTAGGCCCCTCGCAGAGGACACCCCATGTGCGTGCAGGTCCCGTTGAAGGCCACGATGTCCCCCGCGGGTCCCACGCCGCCGAAGGCCTCCTTGCCCAGCTTAATGGCGAAGGCGTCGTGGTGCTTGTGCTCCAACGGATAGCGGAACTCCAGGGGTTGGTTCTCCACGAATTCGTTCAATCCGGCCACGCGGATCCGCGGAAACGAGGTGACTTCCGCGGGCATCTGCTCCGGGGCGAGGTACCGGGCGAGGAGGCCCCCGCTCGCCAACCCCAGCGCCGCCCCTCCGGAGCCGATGAGCGCGTAGCGCAGGAAATCCCGTCGCGAATGTCCATCTGTCTGACTTTCCCCCGAGGGAGAAGGCCCCCCCGGGTCGGCCTCGGCCTCTCGAGGCCCCTCTTTCTGCTCCATCTTTTTCACCGCCGTTGGTCCCAAAACGGCCTGACGCGCCCCGGGATTGGGAGGGGGTTAGCGAGGGAGGGCATAAAGGGAGCCGGCGATTCCCAGAGCTGAATCTCAACCCTGGGAATGAGCGCAGAATGAGCGGTTCTCGGATCCTAAGACGAGGCGCCGTTCCGCTGGACCCGTTTCTCCTCGACGCGCAGGTCCAGGATCCGCGTGGTTGGGTACTGCCCTTCCGCGTCCTTCTCGAGGCCCTTGACCATGTCCCACACCGCCAGGAGACCGAGGGACACGGCGGTCAGCGCCTCCATTTCGACCCCCGTCCGGTCGGTGGCCGTGACGGTGCAGCGGAGGACGACCCGGTCGCCATCAAGGATGACGTCCGGTTTCACGGCGTCCAGGCGAAGCGGGTGACAGAGAGGGATAAGCTCAGGGGTCCGCTTCGCGCCTTGGATGGCGGCAAGCTTGGCGGTCGCCACGACGTCGCCCTTCTCGACCTTCCCAGAGGCGATCGCATCGACCGTGGCCGGGCGGAGACGAATCGCGCCCACGGCGGTCGCCGACCGAGGGACCGTTTCCTTCGCGCCGACATCGACCATCTCTGCCATGAGTTCCTCACGCCTCGGACGGGGGTGGCCCCGCGTGGCTCTCGACCCAGGCCTCACCCCCGTCGCGATAAATCTCCTTCTTCCACACAGGGACCTCGGTCTTGACGCGCTCGAGGGCGATGCGACAGGCCTCGAAGGCCGCCTCGCGATGGGGCGAGGATGCAGCCACTAGAATCGTGTGATCCCCGGGCTTCAAGTCCCCGATCCGATGCTGAATGAACACCTGATCCGCCCCGGAGGCCTCCTTGACTTCCTCCTCAATGCGTCGGATTGCGGCTTCGGCCATCTCGTCGTAGACCTCGTATCGAAGGAGCTTCACCTCGCGTCCCTCGAAGCTGTCCCGAACGGAGCCGAAGAACGTGACGAGGGCGCCATCATTGGGGGAGCGTAGCGGCCGTAAGGCCTCTGTGTGGAAGTCATCCCGCACGATCCGTTTCACCGAGCCTCCGCTGACGGGCGGCAGGAAAGCGATTTCGTCCGAGGCGTCCACACGCGCGTCCCGGTTTGCCACCTCTTGGTTCACGGCGACGATGGCCTGACCGACCGTGCGGGCCTGGGGGTAGGTGTCGGAGAAGGCCTTCAGGAGATCCTCGACAGTGGCGGGTATCTCAAGTTCGAGTTCAACGGATTCTCCTCCAATCTCCTCGCGCAGTGAAGCAAAGAGCCGCACCCTGTATATCACCGAGAGTTCCTGCGTAACTAACGCGATCCAAACAATAAGGATTTCTAAGTCGTTCGATGATTCGGAATGCACGCTCTCCGGAGACCGCAGACTGAGGCCAGCCTGGTGGGAGGTGAACCCTCGGATAGAATCCTCACGACCTCTCCCATCCGCCGTCCGGGGAACCGTCCACACCTGGGTGCCCCGCCGCGCGGGCGCTATGTCCCTAACGACTCCGTGGAAGCGGGACCCGTAGATTCGATTACCTTGAGGTCGGCCCTTTGACACGGCGGAGAACCAACCAGAATGCTAGCCCGCCAAAGCCGACGGCCGTAGCGGCTCCAGCGTTCTGTGTCAGAGGCAGGGGGGAGAGTCCCTCTCCCAAGGAGAACAGGAAATTGAACGAGGCATGCAAACCCACTGCAATGAGGTAGGTAAACAGCAACCGCGGAGCCATCGTCCTTGCGACGTGAGGACCGATACCATAGCCCAATATCCCCGTGGCAGTCCCATGAAGGAGGAACGCAGCGAAGCCGGTAAGAACGACGGACAGCGCTGAAATGTCAAATGCCCCGCCCTCGGCAAGGTGGACTACCGCGATTCCAAAGACTTCGGCAGCGGCAAATCCGAAACCGGCCGCGACTCCCAAGGCAAACCCCTCGGCGGGATTGCCGATTGAAGGCCATCCCAGCCAAAGACCAGCAGATTTGGCAAACTCCTCAGAGAAGGGGGCGAAGACGAGTGCGAGGAGAATCGCCCCCGACGTCAACGAACTCCCAGCGATTCCTCTCAGTCCGAGAATGAATCCAGCGTTCAGGAGGATGACGATGACGGTGGCTATCAGAGCACCATAGACCACGGCATGGACTGCCCGAGACCGTAATTCTTCCACCCCAAGCCTGCGGACTAGCCCAATGAAGACAAGTGGGCTAACAGCGGGGGCAACAAGGATTAGAAGAAAGAATTCCAGCGCGCTTAGCATTCTCCTCGACAGCCTTGTTTACTTGCGTCAACTCACATCGCGGCGAGCCCGAGTTGCTGATCCATGCAGTAACTCAACAACGACTAGCCCGATTCTGCTATTCGGTGACTAGACCATCGGGGCGAAACGTTTGCTTATTGGTAGGAAGCCCCGAATGTCGCTCCCTTGTTGGCACAGCCTAACCGCGACCAAACTCTCTAGCAGAGGTCTCCTAGTGCAGACCCTTTATCGGCGTCGGTACCATTTTCGCAGCGCTACGAGACCGATAAGAGCCCCCGCTAGGGCGCCTATGGCAATCCACATATCCGCCGCGGCAAACTGTGCGCCTACGCTGGAGAAGAAGTCAAAAACTCCTCCACAACCTGGGCAATGCGACACTTTTTATCTCACCTCCTTTCCGTTTCCACCCACGAGTGGCGCGACATGCCAAAACTTGGCATCTTAAGAATCTTTCTCCTTCCATTCATTTCAGGGTAATTCCCTCTAATTGCAGGTGTAGAGGAAGATTCAAGAAACGTTCGTTCTCTCAATCGGGAAGTCCGTCGCAGGCTGCCTTGTATGCGATGGACTAAGCTTGCAGTCTATCGAATCGGTCGCTGGGATAGTAATTACTATGGACCTACTGAGACACCAACATCCCCCTCCTCGCTCCTCGATAGATTAGGTGGTCTGGGAAACCGGCCCGCCTAGGAGAAAAAAGCAATGATGGATCGAT
>JBHIBW010000126.1:0-4495 GCA_046759265.1 Thermoplasmata archaeon | reverse complement strand
CCCAGCGGTCGACGAGGATCATGGAGGCGAAGTAGCCGGGGAACTGCGCGAGGGCCGACACGATCAGGAAGTAGGCCAGGACGTCCGGGTTCCCAAAGTCGACGACGCCGAATGCGGCCAAGACGGGGGGAAGCCAAAGGAACAGGCCGTAGTAGCTGAAGTTCAGGGCGATCCAGACCCCGATGGTGACCGCCGTCCGGCGGAATAGGGACCCGCGGAACAACGCCTTCACGGGGGCCCGGGGGACCGCTGGCTCCTTCCGGAGATCGCCCGCCTTTACGTCCGCACCGGGAATCTGCTGCAGCACCACCGCCGCTTCGTCTAACCGCCCCTGTCGTGCCAGGTAGTAGGGACTCTCCGGAACCGAGCGTCGAAAGACGAAGGCGATGAAGGCGGGGAAGGCCGCGGCGACGAACAGGAGGCGCCAGGCGCTGTCGAGCTGGATGATGAAGAAGTACCAGAAGCCGATGGCCAGGAGGAACCCTACGGGCCAGAAGAAGTCGAGGAGCACCATGTAGCGCCCGCGGTCCTGGGGCGGGAGGAACTCAGACAAGACGGGGGGGTCGATGACCAGGATCCCGCCCAGGCCGATGCCGGCAAGGAGCCGGAACACGAAGAGGCTTCCCGGATTGAAGGAGAGGGCCGTCAGGGCCGTGAAGAGCGCGTAGATGACGACGCTGACCTGGAACAGGGCCCGGCGCCCCTGTCGGTCCGACAGTCGTCCCAAGGTGACGCTCCCCAGGAACGATCCGAAGAGCGTGGCCGACACGATGGCCCCATACTGGAGGGGGTCCGTTGGCGTGAAGGTGGCCAGGTCAAAGATCCCAAACTCCGCGCCGATCGCGGGTAGAACCAGGCTGATCAGGATAATCTCAAAGGCCACGAAGGTCCAGGCGAAGCCCGTAATGAAGAAAATCCTCCGATGAAACGGGGTAAACCGGGTTTCGCGAAGGACCTCCTCGACCCCACGACCGCCGGCGGCTCGTTCATCTGAGGCCATCGAAGTGGCACTGGCAATTGGGCGGGACCAAAATAGCTAGTGATGGAGGCAAACTCACGGGGTGACCCGGGTGCGGCGGCAAGATTTACCGGAGGGGGCCGAGGAACGCGCCGAGAGGGTCGAGAAGGGACATCGTTGGGTCGCAGGAGGAAGACATCCAAGGGTTCCCGGCCAAGGTTTAAGTAGCCTCTTACAGTCTCGCGCCAACGGGGGAGCCAGAAATGGTTGTGAAGAATATCGACAAGCCCATTGCGACAACCCACGTGGGTGCCTACCCCAAGCCCAAGTGGTTCAGCCAGTACCAACTCAGCGGACGCGACATGCTGGACGTGTTCAAGGACCAGACCTACGAACAGGCCTATCGCGACGCGGTGGCCGCAGTGATCAAGGACCAGGAGCTCGCCGGCGTCGACATCGTCGCCGACGGGAAGATGGCCTACGACGAGTTCCGTGGCGGGACCGGTTGGTTCCAGTACACCCTCGATCGGGTGAACGGGATCACGGGCCGGTCCGAGGAGATCACCAGCATCTTCGCCGGCCACCCGTTGGAGGTCATCCAGGAGATGGCCAGCGCCTACGGTTCACCCGTGGCCACGGAGAAACTCAGTGCCGGACCCATGCGCCTCGCCTTGGAGTACAAGATCTCCAAGGAGCTGACGGACAAGCCGATCAAGTTCAACATCGGCGACTCTTCGATCATCGCGACGATGATCCTCAACGGGGGACCCTACGAGCAGCAGACCGACCTCATCATGGACCTCGCGAAGATCTACAACAAGGCGTTGCGCGAGCTGGACGAGGCGGGTGCGCCGTTCATCCAGACGGACACCTCGCCCATCAACGTCCTGCCGTCCTTCCGAGAGGTCTCCGACGACGAGTTTGCCTTCTTCGTCGACGCCTTCAACACCATGTTTGACGGCGTGAAGGCGGAGAAGTGGATTCACGTCTGTTGGGGTCGCCTCCACGGCCAGCCCCTCCTTGGGGCCGGCGCGGAGCGGGCCTGGGACATCGCCTACCCACACCTCATCGAGACCAACGCCGACACCGTGAACATGCACATGTCCTACGCGGGGGACGACGTCCTCAAGGTCATGGGCGAATACGACACGGACAAGAACATCGCCCTCGGAGCGGTGAGCATCTCCAGCCTCCTCGTGGAATCCCCGGAGAAGATCGCCGATCTCCTGACCAACGCCACGAAGTACGTGGACCCGAACAAGCTCTACGCCACCACGGACTGCGGACTGATCACCATCATGGACCGGACCGTCGCGCAGTTCAAGCTAAAGTCGCTGGTCGAAGGGGCCAACCTGGCCCGGAAGGAGGTTACGTAACCTCCGCTCGGCCGTCGCGGGCTTCGAGAACCCAAGAATCGGGAGGAGAGCCTCCCGATGTCTACCTTCTTGATAGCGATAGCGGGAGCTAGAGATCTCATCTAAAATCGGCCTGTCTCGAAGGCCGTGGCGATCGGCCGCGGCCCCTACTGCGCCTCCACGTGGTCCAGGCCTTTCAGACCACGAAGGTCCTGCATGAGGTAGTTCAGGGCCATGGGAATCTGGACGTCGCACTCGCCGCACTGATGCTCCGTCACCAGTCGTTCCATGCGCAGGTGGGCCACCCCATCCTCCACCCGGAGAAGCTCGATCTGGAGGCCGTGCGGGGTCGTCCCCTCGGAGTAGCGCTCGATAATGCGCCGGACCCTCTCCTGGAGGGACTCGGAACCCATGTCCGTAGGATGTGTTCTCTCCGCCTTAAATCCTCACCGTTCCCGATTCTCACGCGAATTGCGGCATCACGTCGTCGGCGAAAAGGCGAAGGGGCTCGTCCTCGAGGGCGCCGTCGACCTGGAAGACGAAGTAGGTGACGCCCAGGTCCAGATATTCACCGAGCCGGTCGGCCACCTCCTCGGGCGTCCCGATGACGGTCCCGAGTTCCAGTTGAGCCCGGAACGCCTCGAGCGCAATGCCGGAGGGCTTCCGACTCCGAACTCGTTCATCCACCGCCTCCCCGTCTCGCCCGATGAGTAGGCCGAGGTGGACGGACTTCTCCAGGGTATCGTAGTCACGTCCCACCTCCCTGCAGTGGCCGCGGAGGATCTGCAGCTGGCGGGCGCATTCGTCCGGGGAGCATCGAAGAAGGTTGGCACGATCGGCCCAGCGAGCGGCGAGCCCGAGGATCGGGAGCTCGCGGCCGGTCCCCGCGCCGACGGTTAGGGGCGGCCCGCCTGGCTGGAGGGGTTTTGGGACGCAGGGAGCCTCCCGAACGACGAAGTGCTCTCCCTCGAAGCTAGCCTTCTCCTCCCGCCACATGAGGTGCAGGATCTGGATCGCCTCGGCGACCTGGGTGATGCGCGTGCGAGGCGGCGCAAAGGGGAAGCCGTAGGCACGGTGCTCCTGTTCGAAGGAGCCCGCCCCGATGCCCACCTCTAGGCGACCCCTCGAGATCACATCGAGGCAGGCGGCCATCTTAGCCAGCAGAGCGGGGGACCGGTAGGCCACGACCGAGACCAAGGATCCGAGGCGGAGTCTCTTGGTCACCCGCGCGAGGGCAGACAGGCCCGTCCAACACTCGAAGGTGGACGTCGTCGGGACCTGCGCATCGGGGATCGAGGGATGGGGGCGGAAGTGGTCGAAGAGCCATCCGGACGTGTACCCGAGACGCTCGAGTTCCCGGGCCATCCGGGTCATCTCACTGTACTGTTTCGCTGGAGGTTGGCGGGGAGGAAGCTCGGCGAACCACCCTTGCGGAATCATCACCCCAAAGGCGACCACCCTCGCTCCTCCGGTCTCCGTAGGACCCCTCCCTATTTAGGATTCGAAGCAAGGGCAGATCCCTACGTTCGGAGGATTTATTCCTAGGACTCCGTAATGGACCCGCCGGATCGGGGGCGTCCAGGTGTCGTCAGACCACCAGTTCCAAATCGGTCACCTGTCGACCTTCTACCACACCTCCCTCCTTCTCATGTCCCCTGAGTGGACCGGCGCCTCGGTGGCGGCAGATTGGGAACTCTTCCCCACGGGCCCAGCCATGATGGACGGGTTCGCGAAGGGCCGCCTCGACATCGGATACATCGGCCTGCCCCCCGCAATGATCGGGATGGCGCGCGGCGTCCCCATTCGTTGCATCGCAGGGGGGCATATGGAGGGGACCGTCGTCATCGGCCCGTCGGAATCCAAGTCCCTCCGGGAACTTCAGGGGGACCTCTCCACGACCCTCGCGCAGCTTCGCGGCGGGGCCGTCGGCACGCCCACCGCCGGTTCGATTCACGACGTCATCGTCCGAGATCTGCTCCGTCGACAGGGCCTCCAGGACGACGTCGAAGTCAAGAATTTCTTTGTAGCGGACCTCCTCCCCGACGCCTTGGCGGACGGAGAGATCGTCGCGGCGGCGGGGACGCCCGCCCTGGCGGTCGCCGGAGATCGCTGGGTAGGATCTAAGCTCCTCATTCCCCCCTCCCATCTTTGGCCTCACAATCCCAGCTACGGCATCGTGGCG
>JBHIBW010000125.1:0-4628 GCA_046759265.1 Thermoplasmata archaeon | reverse complement strand
CGAGGAGGGAACCGAGTTCGGCCTCCGTCACCACCTCGGTGGTGTTCTGGAGGACCCGCTCCTGGCGAGGGTCGTCCGGCATGGAGGGGGGCTAGAATGCGCGTCGGTTAAAGGTTTCACCGAGGGACTCCGCGAGAATCTGGAGACTTTATAGCCGTTCCCTGAATGGTCATGATGTGGTCAGGAAGGTCCGAACGGGGATTCGGACCGCACCAAAGGTGCAGGAGCGGGAGCTCATCGCCAAGGCGAAGACTCTCCGGGATCATCCTGAGCTTCTCGTGCCCACGTGTCTGGAGGAGAGCTGTCCCCGGTGTCCCTTCGACGCCATCCTCGCCAAGCTGCAGAAGGTCGTTCCGGCCGCGGAGGACGAGTCGAGATTGCAGTATATGGCCAAGCGAGGCCATCCCCTGGCGCGGGCGTACGCGGCGACCCTCCTCGTGGGCCTGCAGGAAAAGGCCGATTACCTGGCCCCCGCCAACACGCCGTTCGGCACGTTCCATTACGCCCACCGGGGGCGAGCCCCCCGCGAACAGCTCGTGGGCGTGCAGTACTACAACGTGCCCGAGGTCCGGCTACTCACGATCGGGGAGTACGCACGGAAGCATCGCCTCCACGTCTACTCCCTCCAAGAGGGCATGGTCACGTCGTGTCGGGAGGACCGGCCGCCGGAGGCGTTCGTCCAGGAGAGCCTCGCGCGGCTGAAACAGAACCTCAGCCAGGAGGAGGGGGGCATGGCCTGCCCGCACGCGGGAAGCGAACCCACCCTGGTCCTCCACTGGCGCGGCGCGGGCGTCCGCATCGCCCTGTGTGGGAAGTGCCAGCCGTCGAACGGGAACCTCCCCGCGTTCTTGGCCGAACGAATGGTCGTCCCGGACCTGGCGTCCGCCTTTGGCCTCGCCCTGCGCCTCCATCTTGGATGCAGCGGGGACCTGTGCGGATTTCGAGAGGAAAGACCGTTGACCAGCGGAGCTGCGCTGCTCTATCTGGACGGAAAGAAGGATGCGAACGAGCTCCTGAGGCGGGAGACGGATCGCGCCCTGGAGGAGGCCACCGCGGCCGGCGCCTACATCCTGGGGGACCGCTGCTTTGAGGACGACCCGGAGGCGTTCCTCACGGCCGTGGGGGTTCCCGGGGGCCTAAGGCCGACCCTCGCGACGCTCTTGGAGGATCGAGAGGGCGGGATCGCGGTCTCCGAGGCCAGCCTGGCCAAGCTGTTGGACGCCCTGGATGAGGAGGATGTGGAACGTCTGCTGACCGACCTTCTGGACGATGAGGAGATGGCCGAGGCCTTATGGAAGGCCACCGAGGCGGAAGGGAGAAGCCGCGAACAGGTCGTCCGGGAAGCCCTCGACACCCGGAAGGACATGGATGTCCTCTCTCGGCTCCCGAGCTGGGACGCACTTCCGCCTCTAGCCGGCCTCGCCGACGGCGTGGCCCGGGCGTTCAAGACCGACGGGAAGGAGGAAGCCGTCATTCGGGCCACCCATGGCCTCCAGGCCGGCGGGAAGGAAAAGGTGGTGTCCCTCGCCTTCCTTCTCGCGATGGAGGCGGCGAAGGGGAAGGGGTGGACCTTTCGAAAGGAAGAACGGGAGCTCGCCGAGTTTCTGACCCCGATGGCCGACGACCTGCTGGCTTCGGAAGGATCCGGGTACCGGGAGTCCCTTCAGAAGCTTCTGACGGCAAGCGGGTCCAGCGAAGTTCTCCCTACGTGATGTGGGCATCCAACACCCAGTGAGAGACTCCGGGAGCGTAGGCCTTCACCCTTCGGCGGTGAACGGACTGCGCCATGTACCCGGCCTCCTGTGCCACGACCCGCAGGTGCCGTTCCAGTCGGTCCGCTTCCCGGTCTGGACACGCCTCGTGGTAGTGAATCCAGCCCTGATCTCGAAGCGTCCGAAAGGCGGTCGGCAAGAAGCGGAACGTGTCTCGGAGGTAGCCCATCACCACACGGTCCGCCGCGCTCTCCGGGGTGGTCTCTCGGCAGTCACCCAACCGCGGCTCCACCGCGGCGGCGCCGTTCAGCTCGACGTTTTCGGTCAGGTAGGCGTAGGCGGCGGGGTTGATCTCGCAAGCCACGACCCGGCGGGCACCCCCGTACAGGGCCATCGGAAGGGCAAAGTACCCCACGCCCGCAAACATGTCGACGACCTCCTCGCCGGGCTGGCAGACCTCCCCCATCCGAATCCGCTCGGCCAGATTCCCGGAACTGAACATAACCTTCGTGGGATCGAGTCGATAGCGGATCCCGTTCTCCTGGTGCACGGTCTCCGTCTCCCCTCCCCAGATCAGCCGGGTCTGGGGAGTCCGCCATGCGCCCTGAATCTTGGCCGTCTCCTCGACGACCGCCTTCGCTCCTAGGGCCCGCCCGTACGCCTCTCCAACTTCCTTCCGATGCGGTGCCAGTCCCTGGGGCAGACGAAGGACGACGACCTCACCGATTCGTTCCCATCGGCGTGGCAGCAGTCCTTTCAAGGGCTCGGGGAGGGCGGCCGCCAACCGGACTTCCTGATAGGGGGTTCCATTCGGTCCGGCGGCCCCCATCCCAAGTCTGGCGCGCTCCACGCTCCGTCATGGCGTGTCGGCTCTCTTTAGGCTTCGCCCCAAGACCGCTTCCAAGGAACCCGCTGCCGGCAGCGGCAGAAGGCATATTAGCCAGCCACCGGTACGAACGTCCCGTGCGGGGTCTCCTGTTCGCCTTCCTCCTCCTGGCCCTGATTTCCGGTACCGCGCTCGGTCAGTCGATCGATGACCCCGAGAGGACCAGCCTCATCCTGGACATCCAATCGACGCCCCAGCTTGTGCCGGGCGAGCGGGGAGACATCCAGTTGGAGCTTCACAACCCGTACCCTTGGGCGATGGAGAACGTCTCCTTGTTTAGTGAGGTGTACGCCTTTCTCCATCGAGCGGAGGTCTCCCGGATCTCCGGATTGTCCAACGCGCCCACCCTGGGGAATGGAGGCTCGTCCATGACCCAGGTCGAGTTTGGGGCGGTGGGTTCGGAGGAGCGGAGAACGGCCTCCATCCCCGTGGAGACCTCGGGCCAGACCCCCGCGGGGACTGCCTTCACCCAAGGCGCCTACCTGCTCCGCTTCCGGTTGGACTTCGACTATGAGGGCGGCCTCCAGGCCGTGATGGTCTCTCCCGGCTTCTACACGGCGGAAGAGTGGACGTTCGCGACCCGGGATGCGACGGCGGAGGAGCGGGCAGCCTACCGGTACGTAGGCTTCGCGAACTACTCCTTCCTCGGGCGGGTGCTCGGGCTCCCGAGCATCGACGGCATCCTCCCCGATTCGGGGTTCGGGGTCAAGGAGGCACTCCCGTTGTGGCCCTTCCAGCTCCTGGCCGTGGGTGCCGTGGTCTCCATCGCGCTCTCCGCCTACTACGTCTGGCGCGAGCGTCGGGCGGGCGGGAAGCCTTAAATTCGGCCTGGGGCCTTGACAGAAGCGTGGTCCACCTCCCCTCCGGGAAGACCGTGATCTTCTACGGGTACGCCCTCCTCCTCTCCGTGGGCGTGGCCCTGTACATCGCCTGGGGCATCCTGTACAACGCGTGGAACCTCTTCGCCCCGGAGAACCTGGGAATCTACGCGCTCGTGGTCGTGATGGTCGTCTTCGGGGGGGTCGGGATGCTGCTCTATCGTCCCACTCAGTAGGAGTTGGCGGCGTAGACCACGCTGTCTGTCTCGTCCCCGCACTCGAGGCAGCGCCCCTGGAACTCCTCGGGTTCGTAGGGTGTGCCCAACAGGGGGCGGCCCAGCTTCTCTTCCATCGCCAGGCCACAGGACTCCTTCTCGCACCATCCGGTCCGAATGATCCTCCCGGAGGGAGTCGCCTCGTACGCGTCTATGGTGTGGATGCCCTCCTGTAGCTCCCGGTCCGCCTTGCGGTAGAGGTCGCGCTGGATTCGTGCGAGGAGGGCGGGAATGCGCTTCTCGGCCTCCGCGCGCTTGGCCTTGCTCCGCCGGCCAGAATCCCTCTGCACGAGTGTCACGTACTCCCCTTCGAGTTCCTTCAACCCAAGCTCCACGCGTAGGGGAACCCCCTTCCGCTCCCATTCGTAGAATTTGGCCCCCGGACGCATGTCGCGGAGATCGAGTTCGGTCCGTGCGGCTGCGGAGATCTCACGCTGAAGGGACTTCGCCGCCTGCGTGAGCTTCCGCTTGGACCCCTTTGCGAGGATCGGAACGATGACCACCTGGATCGGGGCGATCTCCGGGGGGAAGACGACCCCTCGGTCGTCCCCGTGGATGGCCACGACCGCCCCCAATATCCGCTCGGAGATGCCGTACGTCGTCTGATGGGCGTACTGCCGCTCGCCTCTTTCATCCTCAAACGTGACATCGTAGACGCGCGCAAAGTTGTCCCGGTACTGGTGGATGCTCGCCACCTGCATCGCCCGTCCCGGTGCGGAGACGTAGGAATCGATTCCCACGGTGTAGTGGGCCCCCGCGAACTTGTCCCAGTCCGGACGTCGGTTGAATAGGGCGGGCAGCGCGTACTTTCGCCCGATGTGGGCCCAGATGTCCAGGTCCTCGCGGATCTGCGCCTCGGCGTCCTCGAAGCTCGCGTGGGCGGTGTGCGACTCGAAGAAGAAGGAGAGCTCCCGCACACGAATGAAGGTCCGGGTCT
>JBHIBW010000124.1:0-4688 GCA_046759265.1 Thermoplasmata archaeon | reverse complement strand
CGATCCCGAAACCCGACGTTGAAGTTATGGAACCCGGGGCCCCGCAGGCCTCCCTTCGGAGCTGTCCCGTCCGGCGGCACCCATGATGATGACCCGTTTCCTGGGCATATCCCCGCACCTCTGAACCGCGGTCCGTCGGCTGCGGAGGCACCCAGGACGGGGCCCTAGTTAAGGGTGTTCCCGGGGCCCTAGCTTCGAAATCTTTAACACAAGTTGGCCATTAGCGCGGTGATGCCGAGCTATCGCATCCCCTCGCGGGAGAGGGTCGTGGGAGCCCTTCGACGCGTGCTCGGCAGACGCAAGACCATCGCCTCCCAGCGTGAGCTGAAGGAGTTGCTGGACCTCGAGATGGCCAAGGAGGATGGATACCGGGTGAGTGGACCACGGGCGCGCCGCATCGCGTTCGACTCAGGCCTCGTCACCATGGAAGTCCATACCCGGGAAGGAGAGGAGGTGGGGACGCCCCTTCGTTGCCCCGTGTGCGGCCATCGGATGAACCGCGTGAAGAATATGACGGTGTTTGGGGGGACAGTGACGCTGGGGCATCGGTGTCGCAACTGCCCCTACTGGACGGGCCTCAAGCGTCGGGTCCCGACGCGCTACACCTTCTCGAGGAAGACCGCATGAGGGCGTTCTACCAAAGGGGCATCCGGATCCAGCAGAACGGCCGCGAGCTCGTCCTGGACCCGCGATCTCGCCAGCCCAACGCCATCGTCAGCCACGCCCACATGGACCATCTGGCGCCCGGGGCCTACATGACCCCCGAGACCCTCGAAGTGATGAAGGTGCGGATGGGGAAGAACGCCGACGGGACGGCGCTCCCCTACCACGAGGAGATCGAGGTGCAGGGGATGAAGGTCTCCCTCTCGGAGGCCGGGCACGTCTTCGGGTCCGCCCTGATCCGCGTGGATGACCTGCTGTACACCGGCGACTTCAACCCGAGCGGCGGCCCCACCTGCGGAGGCTGCGAGCCCCAGGGCTGCGAGACCCTCGTGATCGAATCCACCTACGGAGAGCCACGCTTCACCTTCCCGCCCAAGGAGGAGGTCTTGGGCGACCTCCTCTCGTGGATGGAGGACTCGCTGGAGACCGGACCCGTGGCCCTCGGGGCGTACGAGTTCGGCAAGGGGCAGGAGCTGGTGGCCCTGGCCAACGAGCTGGATGTCCCCGTCCTCGTGCCGAACCGGATGGGCCGCATCGCGGAGGTGTATCGGAGACACGGGCATCCGCTCCGTTTCACCCCCTACGCACAGGCGGGGGAGGAGAAGGAGGGCCCGTACGTGCTCCTCGCCCCCTCTCGCGCCTTCAAACGGCCCGGGAGCGCGGAGGTCCAAGAGGTCCTGGAGAAGGGGGGCCGGACCGCCTTCACGTCCGGGTGGTGCTCCGTCTACGACTTCCGCCGCAGCCATCATCTGGATGCCCAGTTTCCCTTGAGCGACCACGGGGACATCGACGACCTGTTGTGGTTTGTGGACGCCTGCAACCCGAAGCAGGTCTACACGTGCCTCGGGTACGACGAGGAGCTGGCGAAGACGATTCGGATCAAGCTTCGGACGAAGGCCGAGCCCCTCGGGAAGGGATGGTTCTAGGGGGGACGGTCATGCAGACAGGGCAGGACGGCCGGTGGCTGGTGGTGAAGCTGCAGCGGGGAGAGGAAGTGCTGCCCTCCTTGGAGGGGGCCCTGGAAGCACGCGGGGTGACGTCGGGTCTGGTCCTCAGCGGGATTGGGGCCCTCGACGGACTCGAGCTCGGGTGGTTCGACCCCGAGGCCGGGTCGTACGTTCGCAGGCGCTTCGAGGGGAGCCACGAACTCCTGTCCTTGCAGGGGAGTGTGACCCTGGAGGCGGATCCGCGGGTGCACCTCCACGCCACCGTGGCCGGTCGGAACCACGAAGCCATCGGGGGGCATTTGTTCGAAGGGCGGGTGTCCGTCCTAGCCGAGATTGGGATCCAGCACCTGCAGGGGCTTCGCCTGACTCGAAGGGAGAACCCGGCGACGGGGCTGAATGAGCTGGCGGTGGAGGCCCCCGAACGGCGCCCTACCACGTGAGTCGGTCGATCATGCGATCGCCCTTGGTGGCCTTCTTGTACTCCTTGTAGTGGGGCTTGCAGAGGTAGGCCCGCCGTCCCTCCTGGATGCCATGCTCCGAGAGGGCGTCGCGGACCTTGCGATAGGAGAGGGAACGCGAGACCTCCCCCTGGCAACCGGAGACCGAGCAGGCGTGCGTCCGGGGGTCGCCTCGCCGAGCCACGGCAACCCAGCCGGACGGGGCTATTAGAGGGTATCCCCCTTCATCACCTCGCGCAGCAGGCTGGTTGCATAGCAGCCGGGATTCAGGGCAAAGGCGAGACGAACATCCCCATCGGACTCGAAGGTGAAGTCCCGAACGGAAGCCACGAGGGCGCGTCGCAACCCCCGAGAGGCGAGCCGGGGGAGACTGGAGATGTGGAAGTCCTCCGGGCGGACCCCTTCCTCCCGAATCACCCGGCGCTCCAGCCGCCCCATCGCCCCCCCTGCGAGGGGGACCTCGTACCCTACCAGGAGTCCGCTCACCCAGGCCTTCCCCGCGCGGATCTGGAGGGCGGTCTTTTCGCGATTGGTCTCCGTCACGGCGATGGGGCGCCGGCGGTCGGGCAAGCCCCGCCTGTCGAGGGGAAGGAGGAGGTCCCCCGAGGTCGGCTCGTTCAGCGGCATCCCTTCGCCCATCCGCAGGCTCAGCATACGATTGAAGAGGTAGGCCTGGTAGGCGTTGACGAAGAGGGTCAGCAGGCTGTGGGGGAAGCGGAGGAGCGCGCCACCGTAGTCCCCCGGCCGCTCCTTGAGATGGTGCAGGAGGGATCGCTCGAAGCTCAGGTATCGTGGGAAGTCCTTCAACGCCCGATCCACGTCCCCGGTATCCCGAAAGGCAGCCCGAGCGCGACGCGTCTCGGGGTCCTCCCCCGGGAAGGTCTCCCCCACGTACAAGGAAACGGCTCGCTCCAGGTTCCCTCGGACGAGGGCCCGGCCCAGGCGGTGGCTGAGCGGACGGAGCTCCCCGAAGCGTTGGATGCCGAAGTAGTTGGGGAATCCGCCCGCCTCCTCCAGCTCCTGGTTTAGGGACCGCAACCGCGCGTGAACCTCCTCCTTCGGAAGATCGACCTCTCGAAGGCGGATGCGGAAGCGGTTTCCCGCCAAGTCGCCCAACGTCAGCTTCCGGGCGGCGCGATAGAGCGGCTCGACGTCGACGTCCTTGAGGTGGACGGCCGCCAACACCTCTTCGCCCAGGCTCTCGAAGGTCATCCGCTGGGTCGTGACCGCCCGCTTGTCCTTGGTCCCGGCGAAACTGATGCGACGGCGGCTGATGCCGAGGCGACGGGCGAGCTGGCGCACCAGCCGATGGGTTTCCCAATTGCGTACCGTCACGCGCGTGACAAGAAACCGGCCATCGGGCTCGGCGGGGAGCTCCGCCGGGATCTCATCGACGACAAAGTCTTCGGGGGTCGTCTTGACTCGTCCTCCGACTCCCGGCGTCGTCGTGCCATAATGGGCGATGCCGACCTCCCTTTCCATGGCTCGCCTCGGTGGATCCGACCCCCGGAATCGGAGGGCGGTCACGTCCCCTTCTTTCCGGCCGCCGCCACCTGCTTCCTCATGTCGCCGTACTGGGTGGCTAGGCCGTCGGCCACCTCGCGCAGCACGTCCTCGGGCTTGTCCTTCTTTACCCGAACGAGGATGGTGGGTTTGTCGAGGAAGGGGTGTCCCACGATGTAACGGGCGTCCGCCACCCGGGTGTCCTTTAGGAGGTGGCTGATCAGCGGATAAATCACCGTGTCGTCGGGGCTGACGACCTCCACGGTGAGGGTCTTCTTCTCCCTCTCGAGAATCCGCAGTTCCATGGGACCTCGGGACTACTTTCCGGTGACTATTAGAACCTTTCAGGGTCCCCGGGTTGGCCTAGGTCGCCCCCGATGCGGGCATCGAAGGGCGAAACTTGTAGCCGTAGTAGATGATCCCCGAGGTGCCATCCTGTCCGAGCTTCCGGAAGGTGGCCTCCACGGGCATCCCGATCGCGATGTCCGCCGGGTCGCAATCGATGATCTGGCTCGTCAGCCGGGCTCCGTCCTTCAGCTCCACGATGGCGAGAAGGTAGGGCTTCGTCCCGTCGAAGCCTTTCGGCGCCTGGTGGACCGTGGTGAAGGAGACGACGCTCCCCTTCCCACTCAGGGGCACCTTCTCCATCTTCCCGATGCTCTTCCGCCCGCACTTGGGACAAACGTCCCGCGGCGGGAAATCCAAGGTTCCGCAGTTCCCGCAGCGGGTGCCCACCAGGTTGTAGCGGCTCTGAATCTCACGCCAGAATCGGGGAATCGCCATCAGTTCTCCCTCCGCAAGACGTGGACGACCGCGGTGGCTCCCGTGCCCCCCTGGACGTGGGTCAGACCCACCTCCGCCCCGTCGACTTGGCGCGCGTCGGCCTCGCCTCGAAGCTGGCGGACGACCTCGACGGCCTGGGCGATGCCGGTCGCCCCCACCGGCTGTCCGCGGGCCTTCAGGCCACCCGACGGGTTCACGGCGATCTCGCCATCGCGCTCGGTCACCCCCTCCTCGGTCGCGGGACCGCCCTTCCCCTTCTCGACGAAGAGCAGGTCCTCAATGGCGAGGATCTCGCTGATCGTGTAGTTGTCATGCACCTCGGCGAGATGCATAT
>JBHIBW010000123.1:0-4709 GCA_046759265.1 Thermoplasmata archaeon | reverse complement strand
TCGACCAGGGCCCCCAGAGTAATCAGGCCGAATCCGAGGGTAAGGAGGAGGTAGCTTGCTCGGGCGCCCCGGCGCTTGAGGGCAAGGCGAAGGCTCCAGAGCGTCAGCAGGCCTCCGACGGCGACGATGCTTAGGCGAAGACCAACGAGGATCAGGTGCTCAGTCACGATACCTCTTGGGCCGCTCCGAGCGCCCATCGCCACCTCAGGTTCATCCAAACCGCGAAGCCCGCCATGACGGAGAAGTGGATGATCTCCTCCACCTCGCCGAACACGTTGGGGGCGAGAAGGGAGAGCAGTTCCGAACCCAGCCACAAGACCAGGAAGACTGTGAAACCCACTCCGAATTCGATGGTCGCCCTCCGCTTGCCGCCCGCAGTCAGAACAAGCCTGGCCAGGAAAATGGCGATGGAGGCCACGAGCAGAATCACTACCGTCGCGGTCAGGACCTCACTGACTGCGGTCATCCCTTCTTCCTCCTCGCGGGCCAATAGACGAGCGCGAAGCCCACGATGGCCGCCGCAGACACGACCTCCAACCCGAGGCTCACCACGGAATCGCCAGCCAACGCCTCAGAAAGATGAAACAGAGTGTGGGCGACGATGGAGGTGATGAAGAGGGCCATGAAGGCCACCGCGACGCGACTCGGGTGCTTCAAGGCGAGCAAGAAGTAGATGGCAGGAAAGCCCGCCGTGAAGATGGCGACCGCACTCAGCAGGCTCCAAATGCCTACCGTCGGAACAACCTCCTTGGCCGGAGAACGATGGCGAGGACCAGTAAGCCAGAGAGGACGAAGACCGACTCCAGCATGTGGACGGTGAGAAGATCCCATCGTAAGAACTCAAAGAGGACGCCCTCGAGGAAGGAGCCCAGCGCGATTAGACCGAACCCGACGGAGAGGTACCCCATGAGACGTGCCCCCGTCCGTCGGTAGGCCAGGAGGGCCACGAAGGCAATGGACGATCCCAGGAGCAGCAGGACGACTTTGGCCGCCACCAGGAGGGGCTCTGCCTCGGTCACTCCCCCTCCTCCTCGAAGGAATGGAAGAGCTGGAAGGCCTTCTGGACCACGTCCGCGTTGGGGACCGCCGTGACGACGACCTCCCCGGCGTTGAACTTCACGCCGACTTCCCGAAAGGTTGCCTTGTACATCTGGAACTTCTTCCCGTCTTTCGTCAGCACGGTCCGGGCCGCGACAAGCAGGCCCGCGTCCTCCAGCTCATGGAGACGGTGGTAGGCCGACGAACTCGGAAGGCCGAGATCTCGGACGAGATCCATGGCGGAGAGCGGACGTCGGCTTGTCGCCGCGAGGATGCGCGAGCTTTGCTCGTCGGCTAACGCCCGAAGCAGGGCCTTACGCAATCGAGGGTCCTGGATAAGCATAGACAATGATTCCAAGGTCTTGGAACAAGCCTTTGGAATGGTCTCCTTGCCTTATAAGGCCCGAGGACAAACTCATTTCGATGCAACGCAGAGCGTCGACTGCCTTCGGAAAGAGGCTGAGCTTGATCGTCCTCAGCATGATGGCCACGGGACTCGTGGTCATGCTGTTGGCATCCATGGCCATGCAGCCGCTTCCCGGAGTGGCAGCCCAGGAAACCGTTGAGATATGGGTGCTGGGGGTCGAATTTAAGGGAACCGCCGGCCCAGGTGAACCGTTCATCGAAGAGGGCGACAAGGTGGAGAGGTACGTGTTCGTCCCCGATACCATCCGTGTCCAGCAGGGACAGAACGTCAAGCTGCACTTCCTCGGGATCAACGGGGGAGGAGGCCATACGATGTTCATCGAACACTACGTCCCCACGCCTTTCACCTTCATGCGCAACGAGACGGTAACGAAGGAGTTCATCGCAGACAGGGCAGGCAGTTTCGATATGATCTGCTCCACCCACCCGCCGACCATGACCGCCGAGTTCATTGTCCAGGGGTCCGAAGCTTCGACAATTGCCGGGGTCAACCTGACCAGTGCAGTGCTGCTCGGTATTCAGGGCGTTCTCCTCGTGGTCACTGTGCTCCTCCTCGTCATGAGGCGACCGAGAGCGTAGATGGCGCCAGGTGGAAGCGAAGCGAACTCGTGGTCACCTAAGGGTGAAACACCTCTGTCCCTGAGGAGGGTGCCCGACACCCTCCTCGCATTTTTCTTGGGACTTCGCCTGCTTGCGGTCGATGTAGTGCCTCCGAAGGTCCATGCGTACCCGTAGACTCCTGGCTTTGGCCGCGGTCTTCTTACTCGTCGGTCTTCTTACCGGTCTGCCCGTGTTGGGTCATGAGGGGTCCGAGCCGGAAATTCCCCACACGGAGTTACAGACCATCCAGTTGGCGCCAGGTGACCTGGAGAGCTTCAAGGTCTCCTTCGGGGACTCCCCGCTCTCGCGTGGATGGCTCTTCGTTTTGAACGGCAGACTGACCGTTGCTGATGGGCCTGTCATTGCGGAGCTTTCCCTCAACGGTTCAACCGTTGCCAGATGGGTATGGGCAGTCCAGTCCGAAGTACAAGTCGAGACGACGATCCTTCCGGAGACCGCCTTCTACGAGATCTCATTTCAGAATACCGGGTTGGACAGTACGACGCTCGAGATCTTCTATGATCAGAGCTGCGAGTGCGTGGGGAAATTCCTCCCGATGAGAGGCGGAGTCGTGATCTTCCAGGCTGACCTACGTGCCGGCGAGACGATGAACGTCGAGTTCCTCACCACGGAGGATCTCGAGGTCCACGTCGATCTCGCGGTCAGAAGGGGGGAATCGGGAGTGTGGCCTGACGACTTCAAGATTCTGCATTCCCTGGACACTTTGGATGGCGAGTCGATGCTAATCCACTCGGCGGAGACGACGGAGCGCCACTACATGATAACGAGGGCGGTAAGCCTCGTCAGTGGAGCGACGGGCGGGGTGGGTCCCCGAATCGACATCAGTCCCCCACCCTCAACGCCAATGCTCTTCCTGCTTGCAGTCCCCGTACTCGGTGGATTGGGGCTTGCAGCGTATCTCCTCTACCGACGCCGAGAGGGTCGTGAGGAGCATGGTTCGAAGTAGCCTGTACCTGGTCTTCATCGTCGCGATCATCAGTGCGCTTCTCCTGGCCATCCTTCTGGCCCCCAAAGGGGGAACGGGCGTGGACGTGGGAAGTGTAGCGATGGACATCTCGGCCGTGGACATTGATGGCAACGCCTTCGCGTTGAGCGACCAACGGGGTAACGTGGTCCTCATTGACTGGATGGGAGTCAATTGCCCTCCCTGCCGGACCCAGATGCCCGAGCTTGCCGAGCTGCATGAGGCCTACGGATCGCGCGGTTTGATCATGATCTCGCTCGACATCTCCGACTTTGGTGGCGGTCTTGCTGCGAGGAATGAGGCTCAGGCAGAGGCGTTTCTTGCCGAGTTTGGGGCTAGTTGGCCAATCGCCCTGGAGCGAACCGGGTTGGCCACACGATATCGCGTCGTCATGATCCCCACGATCATGATCGTGGATCCTGCTGGTGTCATCGCTTTCAAGGAAGCGGGTCTCCACACCTTCGAGACCCTTCAGCAGGTAATCGCACAGTTCCTGCCGACATAGGTGTCACCTCGATGCTTCACGAAGTCCTCATCCCGGCCGCCTTTGTCGCGGGTGTGGTCACCTTCTTCTCCCCCTGCGCCGTCGCTCTGCTCCCGACCTATATCTCCTACTACATCGGCCGGCCCGAGGAGGATCTGGGCGTCGAGGGCGAATCCAATCGGGTCGGCTTGGTCCGATCCCTCTTTCTAGCCATCCTCGGCGGCGCCCTCGTGACACTGGGGTTCGTCCGTCCCTATCTGGAGGTAGGTGGGGCCACGTTGGTGCATGGGCCGATTGATGCGGCCATCATCGTGCTGGGCACGGTCATTCTCGTCCTGTTTGCCCATAGGGCAGGCGTGAAGTTCAGGTCTGTTTCGGAGGATGAAGCGGAGGTTCTTCGCTCCGGTGTGAAGCGGGGGCTGGGCTTCGGGCTGGCCACCACCGCGGGCTTCTTCACCCTCTTCCTCCTGGTTGGCGGGGCAGTCCTCCTGGGGGCTTCCGCCTTCGTCGCCTACCTCCCTCACGTGGCCTTTGCCACGGCAGCCCTCATCGTCGTTATGGGGGCCCTGAGTCTGGCCAATGTCAACGTCTCCATCATCCCGAAATTCCTCGCGCCCCGGGGCCGCGGCCTTCTATCCTTCTTTGCATTCGGCTTGGGCTTCGCAGCAATCTCTGCCGGCTGTCTTTTGCCTGTATTCGGGGCCGTCCTGGTGAACGTCATCGCGGCTGTGACTTCCGGCGACGTCCTGATGGCTTCGTCCGTCCTCCTGGCCTATGCGGGTGGCATGGGAACCATGATGATCGTCTTCACCGCTCACGTCGCTGTTGCCAAGCAGGCCTCCCAGCGATACCTTCACCGCACCATGCCCACTGTGAAACGGGCCACCGGGGCGATCGTCATCGCCATGGGTCTCTTCGTCCTCTGGTACTCCTGGACCTTCTTCCTGGCGGTCGCCTAGCTGGGCTGTCTGTTTGGGAAGATCTCGACGGTGTTGGATGCTCAGGTCTCTGACTAGAAGAGCCAGGAGTTGCGGAGCGCGACTAGATACGGGGACTCTCCTGGGATTCGCTTTCTTGTGGTCGGTTGACAGTGAGAATGGGAGAGGGGGCCGTACCCGACCCCAAGCTCGCGCACCGACCGGGCGTAGGTACACCGATCTCGGAAACGGGGCTTCC
>JBHIBW010000122.1:0-4772 GCA_046759265.1 Thermoplasmata archaeon | reverse complement strand
CCTCGCGGATGTACTTCAGCCAGAACGGGTTCGCGATGCAGTCGGCGTCGATGAACGCCACCGCGTCTCCTCCGGCCATCCGGATGCCGTAGTTCCGACTCTCGCCGCGCGTCCCCCCGTGGTTCGCGAGGCGAATGAAGCCGTACCGGGAGGCGTATTCGCCCACGATGTCGCGCGTTCGGTCCCCGCTGGCGGAGTCGACCACAATGATCTCCAGGGGCGCCTCCTGAACGATCAGGCTGTCGAGGAGGTCCGCGATGTTGTGCTCTTCGTTCCTTGCGGTCACCAGGACGCTGACGAGCACGGGTCCGGAAGAGAGTCGGCCACGTAATGGACTTTCCCCTCCGGTTACGAATCGGGATACGGAGAGGGTCTAGACCCTCTCCTCGTCAGCGGGAATGGCTGTTATGGAATAGGCGAAAGTAGCATCTAGCGAACGTGGCATCCTCAACGGGGGACAATGGCTAACACGACCCTCGTCAGCGTCGGGGTAGTTTTCATCATCCTCGGCGTCACCGTAGGATTTGTCCTGTCCTTCTTGCTACTCCCTCTTCTCATCCTCGGAATCATCCTGACTGCCGCAGGAGCAGCCCTGCGGCCGGGCCTATCGGAGCGAGTGAAGAAGATAGAAGAGAATTTAGGTGTGGTAAGGAACGACCGAGAGGTTCCGGAGCCGCTGTCGCCCCCAATGCGGACCACCTTTGGCCACGTCCTCCGTCGTCTGGACAGAATCGAGGAACGACTCGACCTGATAGAGGGAGGGCGAAGACCAGCCGGGGCCGAAAGACCGGATGAGGTCATCGAACCGGCCGCCTTGGAAACCGAAGCACTACAGGCGGAATCGCCTGCATCGCCGCCAAGCCGTGAAATCCCGGCAGCCCTTCCCGCAGGTGAGACTGAAGGTACAGACCAGGGTGCGAGACCGACGGTAGAGGAGGTCCCACCATGGGAGAGAGTTCTCGGAGAAAAGTGGCTGCAGTGGGTCGGCCTCGCGATCCTCGCGACCGCTCTGATCTTCCTTGGCGGTCTGGCATTTGAACGGATGACCGCGGGGCAGAAAGTCGCCACGATCTTCGCCGCCTCCGGTGCTGCCGGGCTCCTGGGCGAATTCCTATACCGTCGAGGCTACCGATCTTACGCGCTTGGCATGGTGGGAGGGGGGGTTTCCATTGCGTACATCGCCACTCTGTCTGCTTTCTATCTTTTCCAACTTCTCCCAATCGCGACTATTGGGACGGCCCTTTGGGCGGTGACGTTGGTCAATGCCCTCGTGACGGCCCGTTACCGTTCCCCCGCCCTCGCCGGTCAGGCGATGGTGGCTTCCCTCGTCTGGACGGCCCTCCTCAGGCTGGAAACCCTGAGCGGAGCCCAGACGGCCTCCTTGCTCCTGGGAGTCTACGCCCTGTTTACCCTCCTCCTCCTTTACCATCGGCACTGGGTCTTGGTCCTCACGGGCTATGGCCTCATGCTTGCCTCGGCTTTGGCGTTCTCCCAGCTGCTTGCTCCGCTCACCGCGGTTCCCCTCTTCGCCGCCATTGGGTTCCTGGCCCTCTTCCTCGGTCTCCAGCGCTACCTCGCATGGGTCTCCTTCCCAGAGGTTCCCTACGCCACGGCTGGGGGGGTTGTTCTCCTCCTATTCGCATTCATTGGGCTCATAGCCCTCCAAGGGACCCTTACAGCTCTCAACGCGGCCTTATCGATTTCCGCCCTTGTGGTCATGGCCCTCTGGTTTGACAGGGAGGCCCTGCGTGAAAGGGCTCGTGTCTTCTTCATCCTCGTGATTGCGATCCTGACGCTCGTCTTCTTCCTCTTCCGACCCTCGGAGTGGGGACTGTTGGCTCCGCTGGTCGGACTGGCGACCTACACCGCAGTTGTCCACCGCGATGTCCACGCACATGTTGTGAGCGCGATTGCCCTCTATGCGGCCTATCGTCTGTCCCAGGAAACCCTGATTGCCTCGGCCGCTCTGCCCGCGGTTGTCAGCATCGGGATTCTCCTTTACGGACTCATCGCGTTGTTCATCTTGCTCGATCGAAGGTTTCTCCCGAAGGCGACATCCATCGGCGCGGGATTGGCTCCGCTCATCCCTGCCTTTGCAGTGCTTGATGCGGTCCTCTACCCCCTCCTCGTCCCCGCCCTCCTCGGCGCGGTATTCCTCGCTAGCGACCGAACCGGCAACGCCCTTCAATCGTCAGTCTTGTTTGCGGGGTTCTACCTCTTCGTCCTCCTGGCCGGAGCGGTCCTTGCGGTGCCACCTCTCTGGGTCTGGGGTCTGGTTATCCTCGGGATTACCGCCGAAGGGACTCTCCTCGCTACGCGGCGGCTCGAGCATCCCTATCCCTTGCCGACCCTTGCACCCTGGATCGCCGCCATCGGGTTTCCCCTGGCAATCGCGATCCCCGAGGCCAACGCACAGGTCGTGCTGGCGGGGACTTTGCTGGCGGGAGCCATCGTGCTGGGACTCTCCCTCACACTGCGCTCGCTGGTGCCTAGACTGACCCTCGCGGCTCTCTCCCTTGTCTTTGCCTTCGCCCTCCGAGGTGCGCTGGGAAGCTCGCTTGCCCTCCCACAGGGCCTCACGCTCCTCCTCTTCAGCGCACTTGCGTTGGCGATCTTCATCACGTGGTATGCGGTAGAAGTGTTACGCCCTGAGAGCCGGGAAATCGAGACCCCCGTGGCTGTTCTCCGGATTGCCCTCCTTCCGGTGCTGATTTCGGTGGTCGCCTTTGTCTTCGTGCTAGGGGGGCCTCCCCTGTATCTCATTCCCCCTCTGTTGCTCGTGGGACTGGCGTACTTCCGAGGAGACCTCGTCGTTCTCCATCTTAACGCGCTCGTTGCAGTTGTGCTCCTTTCCTTGTACCTCACGACACTCCAGCTGGAACGGATTCCAGTGGCCCTCACTGCCGGAATCGGTCTCGGACTTGTCGCCTTCGGATGGGAGTGGGGGAGGAAACGTCCCCTTTCCACCCCGACAATGCTGGCGGCCGAGGCGTACGTTCTCTTGGGGGCGGCGGCGGCCTTTGGTTCCGCCGTAGGGACCACCCTCGCGTGGGCATTGGTCGGGGGTTCTCTCCTCGTCTACGGGCTCGCATACAGTGACCGATGGGTCCGATACGGAGGTTTCGTCGCGGTCTTCGCGGCCGTGGCCAAGATCTTCGTCTCAGACCTGGTTGGGGTCGCCATCGAGATTCGAATTGCCGCTCTCATTGTAGTTGCGGGGCTGTTGCTCTTCGTCTCCTTCACCTACGCCCGTCTGGGGCGGAAAGAGATCGGCGCCTCAGACGAGGGGAGAAAGGCCCACTAGGCACAGCAGCCTGAGTTAACCGGGAATAGAATCGAGACGGCAAACGGCGTGGGAGGCTTTATGCCTAGGTGCATTTCTTCCGCCCTCACGTGGACGTTTCCATCGTCGTAGGCACCCGGCCGGAAATCGTGAAGATGGCCCCGGTCGTCCTGGCCCTGCGGGAAGCCAACGTCCCATTCTCCCTCGTCCACACGGGGCAACACTATGACCAAGAGTTGTCCCAGGTCTTCCTCGAGGAGCTGGGGCTTGGAGCGCCCGATGCCGTCCTCGACGTGGGCTCGGGAACCCAGGCGAAGCAGACGGCGGAGGCCCTCATTCGACTGGAGTCCCACTTCGCCAGGGACCCGCCGAGGCTGATCCTGGTCGAGGGCGACACGAACACGGTGCTGGCGGCCGCGTTGGCGGGGGCGAAACTCGGCATCGACGTCGGGCACGTGGAGGCGGGGTTGCGAAGCCACGACCTCCGGATGCCGGAGGAGCACAACCGGCGGCTAACCGACCACCTGTCGTCCTACCTGTACGCCCCCACGGAGGTCGCGTCCAAGAACCTCCGCCTGGAAGCCGTCTGGGGAACCATCCACATCACCGGAAACACGGTCATCGACGCCAGCTTGCGGTACCTCCCCCTCGCGAAGGACCGATCCGGCGTGATGGACCTGGTGCCGTTCGACCGATTCTGCCTCGTGACCGCCCATCGGGCCGAGAACGTCGATGACCCCGGCACCCTCCATGAGCTTGTGGACCTGCTGCGGAAGGCGCCGCTCTCCGTGGTGTATCCCGTGCATCCGCGGGCCGAGAACCGCCTGCGGGAGGCGGGAATCTACGAGCACCTCCAGGAGTCGGAAAACGTCCGACTCCTCCCCCCTCAGGGCTACTTCGACTTCCTCGTCCTCATGAGCCGATCGACCTTCATCCTCACGGACTCCGGGGGGATTCAGGAGGAGGCGACGTCTCCGGAGATCCAAAAGAAGGTCCTCGTGTTCCGGACCAGCACCGAACGACCCGAGGCCGTGGCGGCGGGCTACGCCCGCGTCGTCGGAACGTCCGCCGAAGGTGCGTTGACGGCCATGCGAGAGTACCTTGATGATCCGTCTCCCCCCTCCGGGCCCAGCCCCTACGGAGACGGAACGAGCGGGGTCCAAATCGCCAGCCTCGTTCGGGAGGCCCTGACCAAGGGACCGGGCCCGCTGGGCCGTGGCGATGCCGCCTGACGCCTCGGAAACGCTTTTATAGGGACCTGTAATCTACGGGCCGCTCCGCAAGGGGCCTTTGTCAGATGGGACGGATGGGATGCGTTCGGCGCGACGAGGCCGCAGCCGTGGTTAGGGGGTCGCTTCTTGTTCTTGAAGGAGGTCGAGCTGGAGAACTTCAAGTCCTTCGGCCGACGCCTTCGGCTGCCGATCCTCTCCGGCTACACCGCCATCACGGGCCCCAACGGCAGCGGGAAGAGCAACATTAGCGACGCCGT
>JBHIBW010000121.1:0-4778 GCA_046759265.1 Thermoplasmata archaeon | reverse complement strand
CCCGGCCTGAGCGAACCCGGCGGACCCGAAGCCCGGGACTATCTCACGGACCTCTGCCTGGGCACTCTGGCCCTTATCGACGAGGACGGTTACCAGATCGGCGACGACCCCTTTGGGCGGACCCTGGCCGTCGTCCACTGCGAGGGCACGAATGCGAACGCGGCCATGATTTCCTCCGGCCACGCGGACACCTTCTACGAATTTTGCTCCGCGAGTGAGTTCGGGAGCCAGGAATGGACGGGATGTTCATCCGCGCCACCGCCGCCTCCGCCTCCCGAGGAGAACTGTGACCCCGCCTACCCAACCGTCTGCATCCCTTCCCCGCCGCCAGACCTGGATTGCGGGGACATTCCTCACCGGAACTTCGAAGTTCTTCCCCCCGATCCCCATCACTTTGATGGCGATGGGGATGGAATTGGGTGCGAGACCTGATGCTCACGCTCGCGGAGGAGGAGGTGGCGCAAGACCTTCGGCGAGAACTGGTAGTCCTCTTGCACCTCACGCAGGAGAGGATGCGCGCCCTCCACGGGGTCGAAGGATGGCGGGAGGCCTTCGAACCCCTTGAGGCCGTTCAATCGAGTCTCGAAGAGGTCAGTCGTGAACAGGCCGCCATCCGGATCGCCGCGCCCCTCTTCCTCTCGGAGGCCCGTCTTCGGCCGATTGTCTCGGGCTGCTTGGAAGAACTGCTGGGATCGCCGGTACCTCTCAGTTTTCGCATCCTGACTGAGCTTGGGGAGACGATCCAGGCGGCCTTCGACGTGGAGGAACTGTGGCTGGAGAAGGGGGCCACCCCCGATCAGACGGTCCTCACCTTCACGGACGAGCACGCGGCCGGCGGCGTGGGCTTCTTGCTCTCCGAGCTCCGAACGATGTTGACGGAAGGGCTCGTCGACTCAGTCGTAGAGGCATTTCCCCTGAACCACTACGACGTCCTCTGTCTCTGGGCCGGGCCAGAGGAGGAGAAACTTCCTGCCACGGAGGCCTTCGTCGCACAGGTCTACGGTGGACTAAAGGGGACTCCGGTCAGCGCGACCTCTCGCTCCTTGGAGGCGGCCCCTGACCTTCTTCAATTTCTAAGATCGTGAGCTGAGACCGGTTCCGTCTTCCACTCGGGACCGACGGAGATCTACGGGATGCTCAGACGTCCGGCATCCTGGCCACGAGCTTCATCATCTCGTCGTAATGGTGCCGTATGACGTCCGCGCCCTGATCGCCCATCATCTGGGCGGCATTCGTCTTGCATTGTTCGATCGAGAATCGGATCCCCTCTTTGGTGGGGGTTTCGAAGCTTGCCCCACACTCCTGGAAGACACCAGTCACGAACTGGCGGACCTGCTCTCGCAGCGCCTCTTCCGTGATAGGTTGGTCCAAGATCTCGTAGAACTCGCCATTGGCGCTCTCGAAACAACGCAACAGTTCGTCTCGCACGAATTCGGGGGTGAGATCTTCCGCGGGAACCTTGGGAGCACGGTAGCTTTCGCGAGCCATTGGATGCTTCTATAACATCGTTATACTTAACATTAAGGCCGTCCGGGTGGGCCGAATAGGCAAGGGATGGGAAGAGGCGCGCCTCGGGTCCTCCCCGCGACGAACGGAGGAGCTAAAGAGGGCCGCGGGGTCCCGCACGGGTTGTCTCTCCTCTCCACGGTCCTCATGGGCCTCTTTCTCGTCTTGGGGATCGGATCCGCGCTCTTTGCGATCATTTCTTTCGCCGACGGAGTGCGATTTTCCCGCCGAGTTGGCGCCTCTCTCCGAAACGACGTCGGGTTCGCGGCTCGAGTCGCCGTTCTGATGCCGGTGCGCGGATCGGATCCCACGCTTGATCGGACGCTGGAGGCCCTGGCCGCGCAGGAGCACCGTGACTTTCGCGTCGTCTTTATCACGGATCCGGAGGACCCCGTTGCCGCGCACTTGCGCGGGGCCGACCTAGGGAGACCCACGGCCGTCGTCGAGGCCCATCCCAGGACCGGGTGTTCCGGGAAGATTGCCGCCCTGCTCAGCGGCCTCGAGCACTTGGAAGAAGAGGACGACGTGGTTGTCTTCGCTGACTCCGACATCGTCCCCGACCGAAGCTGGCTCCGCAGCCTCCTGGGGCCCCTCCGGGACGCGAAGGTGGCCGCGTCGACGGGGTACCGCTGGTACTTCCCCCTCCAGGGGGGTCTGGGACCGGGTCTGCAGTCAGCCTGGAACAGCGCGGCGTCCAATGTTCTCTTCAGCCCCCAATGGCAGTACCTCTGGGGTGGCTCCTACGCCATCCGGCGACCCGTGCTTGAGGGGCTGGACATCGAGTCGCGATGGGCCGAGTCCCTCAGCGACGACATGGTGATGACCCAGGCCCTGCGAGAGCGGGGCCACAGGATGGCCTTCGCCCCCCGAGCCACCGTGGCGAATTACACCGGTAAGAGCTGGGGGGAGGTCCTTCGCTGGACCACCCGACAGACCCTCCTGGCGCTCCTCTACAATCCCGCCATGAGGCGGTTGACCGTCCCATACGCCTTGCACGTGGGCTCGTTCGTCCTGGGGCTGCTCGCGGTCGCCCTAAGCGCTATCGCCCCGCCGCTCCTGATCGCGGCCGCACTCCTTCTCAGCCCGGCGTACCTGGGGCTGGTGAAGGGGGCCCTGCGGCGGGCGGCCTTTGCCCGGAGCATGCCCGCCTTCCGGGAGGAGTTTCGGCGGCACCGCTTCTGGTTCTACCTGGGGACCTTCGCCTTGCCTTTCGTGATGCTCTACAACGTCCGCAAGGCCAGCCGTATGTCGGCCTTCGAGTGGCGGGGAAAAGTGTATCGGTTCACCTCCCCGCATGACATTCGGATGGAGACGGAGGGATGAGCTAGCTACCCTCCGGTTCTCCCTCGCGTGGCTCCTCCTCCTCCAGCTCCAAGACGTGTCGGTACTCGTCGTGCAGGGTCTTGTCCGTGAGGACGACCCCCGTCCGGTAAGCGACGCGGGCCAGGACGTGGCCTGCGACCGGGGTCGTGAGCATCAGGAAGACGATGATGGCCAGCGCCTTGATCGTGACGGTGTCCAGGCCCAGGAACAGGAGACCCGAGGCCAGGATGGAGAGCAGGCCCAGCGTGCCCGTCTTCGTCGCCGCGTGAATGCGGTTGTAGACGTCCGGGAAGCGGAAGATTCCGATCGATCCGCTGTAGAAAAAGAAGATGCCCACGGCGAGCAGGAAGAGGGCGAGGGCCGGGAGGACGATCTCATGAAGCAAAGAGATCCCCCCGTTCGAGGTACTTCGCGATCGCCACGGTGCTAATGAAGCCGAAGATGGAGAGGACGAGGGCCGCGTCGATGTAGAGGGAGGACCCCAGGAAGTAGGCGTTGAGAATCAACAGGCCGATGACCAAGGCGACCACGGCCTCCAAGGCGACCACCCGATCCGGAATGCTAGGACCCTTCAGGAAGCGGTAGACCAGGAAGGGGAGGGCCCCCGCGATGACAATCATCGCGTACCCGTACATGAGCGTCACTTCAGCACCCTCCGGACGTGGCGCTGGACCTCCTGAATGTCCTCGCGCACCTCCTCCAGCTCCCGCGCGTTGATCGTGTGGACGAACATCAGGTCCCGGTTGTGGTCCAGGTCGAGGGTGAGCGTCCCGGGGGTCAGCGTGATCGTGTTCGCCATCATGGTCACCTCCAGGTCGCTCAGCCCCTCGATGTCGACCGCGAGGATGCCCGGGTAGACGGGAAGGTCCGGGTGGAGGGCGCGATAGGCCACGTCCAGGTTGCCCAGGATGACGCCCTTGGCGAAGAAGAGCAGGTACCAGAGGTAGGAAGGGACCCGGCGGAGGACCCGTGGAAAGGACTCCCGCAGTTCCGGCTTGAGGATGCGTCGGGTGAGGACTACGGCCAGGGCCGCGAAGAAGAGGCCCACCAGGAACGTCAGGAGCGTCAGGGAGCCGGCGAGGAACATCCAGACTACGGCCAAGGAGAGGATGGCGTAGGGGTAGGTCCTCACGGGGTCGCCTCCTGCAGGATGGACGGGGGGAGGACGGCCTCGATGTAGGCGCTCGGGTCCGAGATCTGGACCGCGATCTGCGTCGTGAGTCCGATGAGGGGTTCCGCGAGCAGGCCGAAAACAAGGCAGAGGCCGGCGAGGGCGGCGATGGGGGCGAGCTGCCGGCCCCCGATCCTGGACTCCGATCCGCCGGACCCACGTCCCCAGAAGATGCGGAGCCAGGCCCGGAATGCATAGACGATGCCGAAGAAGGCGCCCAAGAGGGCAAGGAGGAGATACAGGAGGCGGCCCGACTCGATGAGGGCCTGGAACACGAGGAGCTTGCTCACGAACCCGTTGACCGGCGGGAGCCCGGCGAGGGCCAGGACGCCGATGAGGAACGTGAGCGCGAGGATGGGCGCGCCCCGGGCCAGCCCTCCCATCCGATCGAGGGACCGCTCGCGGGTCACGTGCATGACGCCGCCGGCGGCGAGGAAGAGCATGCTCTTGATCAGGGCGTGATTGATCAGGAAAAACACCGCGGCGGCGAGGCCCTGGACCGTGGCCAGCCCCACGCCCAAGAGCAAGAATCCCATCTGGCTGATGCTGCTGTAGGCCAGGAGCCGCTTGATGTCGACCTGACCCATGGCGAGCACGGCGCCCAGTAGGAGCGTGGCGACGGCCACGACGAGAATGACCTCCGAGACCATCCCCACGCCAGGGAAGAGGAGGGTCGTCAGACGGATGAGCCCGTACGCCCCCACCTTGATCAGGATGCCACTCAAGATCGCGCTGACCGGCGTGGGGGCCGAGGGGTGGACATCGGGGAGCCAGAAGT
>JBHIBW010000120.1:0-4934 GCA_046759265.1 Thermoplasmata archaeon | reverse complement strand
GGGTCATCCTGTTCACCCACTACCGAGAGACCTCCGACCTGATGGCGCGGGAGCTCGCCCAGGTCCCGGGAGTCCGGCCCTTTCGCTTCGTCGGGCAGGCCGACCGGGCAGGCGACCGCGGCCTCTCGCAGCGCGAGCAGGTAGACCTAGTGAAGCGATTCAAGGCCGGGGAGTTTAACGTCATGGTGGCGACGTCCGTGGCGGAGGAGGGGTTGGATATCCCGTCCACGGACCTCGTGGTCTTCTACGAGCCCATCCCCTCCGAGATCCGAACCATCCAGCGTCGGGGGCGGACGGGCCGCGATCGGCCCGGGCGGGTCGTGGTCGTCGTGACGAAGGACAGCCGCGACGAGGCGTACCTGTACTCCGCCCGGAACAAGGAGCGGAAGATGCACATGCAGCTCGATCGGCTCCGGGAGCTCCTGAAGCAGCGCATCCTCGTCGGCAAACCGGGCGGGGGCTTCTTCATGGCCCCGAAGCTCAACGACGAGACCTCCCGCTTCCTCCTGCCCGAGGAGGAGGACGAGGAACCCGCGGTCCGGCGGCCGCGATCGAAACGGGACCAGGCCTCCCTGACGGACTACGAGGGGGCCTAGCCCAGAGGGCGCCAGCCGGGGGCGCTGAGCCAGGCTTATATAGCCCTCCCGACTCTGAGACCCCGATATGGCCCGTGGCCTCCACGCCGCCCGCAAGCTGAAGAAACACCGGCAGCGGTACCGCTGGAGCGACCGCTATTACAAGCGGCGCATGCTCCGGCTGCGGGAGAAGAGCGACCCGCTCGAGGGGGCGGCCCAGGCCCGGGGCATCGTCATCGAGAAGGTGGGCATCGAGGCGAAGCAGCCCAACTCCGCCATCCGCAAGTGCGTGAAGATGCAGCTCATCAAGAACGGCCGGCAGATCACGGCCTTCTGCCCCGGAGACGGCGCCATCAACTACATCGACGAGCACGATGAGGTCCTCGTCGAAGGGATCGGCGGACGGATGGGCCGGTCCTACGGCGACATCCCAGGCGTGCGTTACAAGGTCATCCAGGTGAACGAGGTCTCCTTGGAGGAGTTGGTCCGAGGGCGGAAGGAGAAGCCCGTGAGGTAGCGCTTTTGGCGAAGGAGGGGGCCACCAAGGCGGCCAAAGGGGCCAAGGGTTCGAAGGCGGCGCCCAAGGGCACGAAGAAGGCCGCGGCCAAGAAAGCCCCCGCCAAGAAGCCACCGGCGAAGAAGACCATCACGAAGAAGGCCCCGGCGAAAAAGGCTCCTACGAAGAAGGCCACCACCAAGGCGGCCACCAAACCCAAGGCGAAGCCGAAGGCCAAACCTAAAGCGAAGAAGGAGCCAGCCAAGAAGCCGGCGGCGAAGAAACCGGCGACCAAGAAGGCCGCGGCCAAGAAGAAAGCCCCGAAGAAAGAGGCTCCCAAAAAGAAGGCGCCCGCCAAGAAACCCCCCAAGGCGGAGGCTCCAAGAAAGGCCCCTGCCAAGAAGCCCGCGGAAAAGAAACCCCCGGCGAAGAAGCCCGCGGCGAAGAAGGCGCCTCCCAAGCCCAAGGCCCCGGCCAAGCCGAAACCAGAAGTCCCCCCGAAGACGGAGGACGGGTTGCTTCTCTTCAGTCGGTGGGATCTAGGAGAGGTGGAGGTCGCCGATCCTGGCCTCAAGCGCTACATGAACCTGACCGCGACCTACCTCCCCCACACGGGAGGACGATGGGCGAACCGCGCCTTCACCAAAGCACGCGTCAACCTTGTGGAACGCTTCGTCAACAACATGATGCGGACGGAGAAGTACACGGGCAAGAAGAACAAGACAATCAAGGTGGTTCAGAACGCGTTCGCGCTCGTGGAGAAACGGGCGAAGCGCAACCCCGTCCAGGTCTTGGTGGACGGCTTGGAGAACGCGGCACCCCGCGAGGAGGTCACACGCCTCCGCTTCGGGGGCATCTCCGTCCCTCGGGCGGTCGACATCGCTCCCGCCCGACGCCTGGATCTGGCCCTGCGGAACATCACCACCGGCGCCGTCCGAGCCACGTTCAAGACGCCCAAGTCCGCCTCGCAGTGCCTCGCCGACGAGATCCTGATGGCCTCCGAGCGGGACATCAACTCCTACGCCATCGGGAAGAAGGAAGAGATGGAGCGCATCGCGGCGTCGGCGCGATGACGGCAGGGCCACCGCGGAGGAGGGAAGTGGCCTGAGTCTTCTGGTGACCATGGCCCGGGAGGCGACGCTCGCCAAGGTCGCCCAACGGGTCCGCCCCCTCTCTCGAGGCTACGTCGAACGGTGGATCGGCGGTGAGTTCTCCCTGGCCGACCAGGTCCTTCTGAAGCACGCCAACGACATCCGGGCGTACCAGGACCTCGTGCTCCAGACCATGGACAGCCTCACCGTGGACGACCTCCTCGCGAAGTGCGAGGAGACCCGGCCGGACCTGGAGGACCTCTGGCGAAGTGACGGGGCCCATCAACGCTTGTCCGGGGAGTGGCAGAACGCCCGCGCCGCCGTGGCGGCCCTTGAGACGATCCGGCCTTCTCCCCCTGAAAACCTTTAGGTATCCGGCCTTTGTGCTGCCGAGATTCCGCGGCCAGCAGGTGCATCATGGGTCGGAAAGAGGACAACGTCCGGAAGGCGCAGGCCATCATTCATTCCCCCGAGTTCATCCGCAATATCGGAACCGTGGCGCACGTGGACCACGGCAAGACCACGTTGGCAGACTCCCTCATCGCGGGCGCGGGCATGATGTCCGAGGAGCTCGCCGGACAGCAGCTCGAGCTGGATTACGACGAGCAAGAGCAGGCCCGCGGCATCACGATCAACGCCGCCGCCGCCTCGATGGTCCACGACTTCGAGGGCGATGAGTACCTCATTAACCTCATCGACACCCCCGGCCACGTGGACTTCGGCGGGGACGTGACGCGCGCCATGCGGGCCATCGACGGGGCGATTCTCGTGGTGGACGCCGTCGAAGGCGTCATGCCCCAAACGGAGACGGTGATTCGGCAGGCCCTGAAGGAGCGCGTCCGGATCGTCCTCTTCATCAACAAGGTCGACCGGCTCATCGACGAGTTGCGCATCGACGCCGACGAGATGCAGCAACGCTTCCTCAAGATCATCGGCGGGGTGAACAAGCGAATCGCCCAGCTCCTGCCCGACGAGCTGAAGAAGGCGTGGCAGGTGAAGGTCGAGGAGGGCAACGTCGCCTTCGGCTCCGCCACGCTGAAGTGGGCCATTTCGGTGCCCTTCATGCAGGAAACCGGGCTCACGTTCAAGGACATCTTCCAGTACCATCAGGAGGAAAACGTGAAGGAGCTGGCCGAGCGGGCCCCCCTCCATCGCATCGTCCTCAACATGATCGTCAGACACATGCCAGACCCCCTGGTCGCGCAGAAGCTCCGCATCCCCATCATCTGGAAGGGACCGCCGGACGCCGAAGTGGGACGGGCCATGATGGAGGTGGACGAGGAAGGTCCTGTCGCCTTCGTGGTCACGAAGATCATCATGGATCCCCAGGCGGGCGAGGTGGCCGTCGGCCGTCTCTTCAGCGGAACGATGCGGAAGGGCCAGGAGGCCTGGGTCCTGGGTATGCCCAAACCGGAGCGGCTCCAGACCGTGAACATGGTCGTGGGTGCCGACCGGTACCGGGTCGACGAGATCACGGCAGGGAACGTGGCGGCCCTGGGAGGGCTGAAGTCGGCCATCTCGGGTTCCACCGTGGCAGACGACAAGGACATGTTCCCCTTCGAGCGCATCGTCCACTATTCCGAGCCCGTCGTCACGGTTGCCATCGAGGCGAAGCACACCAAGGACCTCCCCAAACTCGTGGAGGTGCTTCGCATCATTGCCAAGGCCGACCCCTCCATCCAGGTCGACATCGACCAGGAGACGGGGGAACACCTCATGTCGGGGATGGGCGAGCTGCATCTCGAGATCACGAACTACCGCATCGTCCACGAGTACGGGGTGGAGATCGATTCTTCGCCCCCCATCGTTGTGTACCGCGAGGCCGTCAAGACGAAGGCCGGGCCCTTCGAGGGAAAATCCCCCAACAAGCACAACCGCTTCTACCTGGAGGTGGAGCCGCTGGAGGAGGCCGTCGTTCAGGCCATCCTGGGTGGGACGGTGCCCACGAATCAGCGGGTCAAGAGCACGCGCGAGTTCATCGACCACCTCAGGGAACTGGGCATGAGTAAGCAGGAGTCCCGGAAGGTCGTCTGGATCCAGGACAACAACATGCTCGTGGACATGACGAAAGGGATCCAGTACCTACACGAAACCATCGAGCTCGTTCGTGAGGCCTTCATCGAGGCCGCGACGCGGGGGCCCTTGGCGGGGGAGCGCTGCATGGGGGTGAAGGTCCGGCTTGTCGACGCGAAGCTCCATGAGGACTCGATCCACCGAGGGCCGGCGCAGGTCATCCCGGCTTCCCGGTCCGCCATCTACGGAGCCATGGTCCTCGCCGGGCGGATTTTGCTGGAGCCGAAGCAGAAGGTGGTCCTCAACCTCTCTCAGGAGGTCATGGGCGCAGCCATCGCCGAGCTCCAGTCCCGCCGGGGCGTCATCGAAGACATCGCACAGGAGGGGGACGACGTGACCATCAGCGCGAAGGCCCCCGTGGCCGAGATGTTCGGGTTCGCCACGGCCATCCGGTCGGCGACCGCGGGCCGCGTCCTCTGGTCCTACGAGAACGCCGGCTTCGAGCGGCTTCCCTCGGACTTGCAGGAGGACGTCGTGGCCGAGATCCGGATCCGGAAGGGCCTGAAGCCCCAGCCGTACGACGTGAATTACTACGCCGCCTGAGGGGTCGTCTGGGTCCACTGACAAAGGAATAAATACGCACGCCCGCTAACGAGGCCGGATAAATCGGAGGGGACCCTATGGCGGAAAAGCCGCACCTGAACCTCGTCTTCATCGGCCACGTGGACCACGGCAAATCCACGCTCATCGGCCGGCTGC
>JBHIBW010000119.1:0-5009 GCA_046759265.1 Thermoplasmata archaeon | reverse complement strand
CCTCGACGGCCGGCAGCCGTCGAATGAGCGCGTGCCGGCGGGCCATTCGCCGAAGTCCGAGGGCAAGGCCCACGGTAACGACCGCCGGTAGGGCCTCGGGGATCGCCGCCACGGCGAGGGCCACGGCAGTCAAAAACAGCTCGACGATCGCGTTCGGATCCCGGAGGTAGCCCACCAGGAAGACAAAGGCAACCACAGCCAGGATGACGATACCCAGCTGCTTGGCGAAGCGAGCAAGCTGGCGTTGAAGAGGGGTCTGAGGCACGGATTCCTCCTGGACCATGCCCGCGATACGCCCGAGCTCCGTCGCCATCCCGGTGGCCACCACGAGACCCCTGCCGCGGCCCACGTTTGCTGCAGTCCCCATGAAAGAGAGGTTCGTCCGATCTCCCAGGGGGGCACCCTCGGCCACGGGGTCCAGCCTTTTGTGGACTGCGAGGGACTCCCCAGTTAGGGACGCCTCGTTGACCAAGAGGTTCGCCACCTCGAAGAGGCGGAGGTCCGCAGGCACCCTGCTCCCCGCACTCAGCAGAACCACGTCCCCCACCACGAGGTCCCGGGTCGGGATGGAGGCCTCCTCCCCGTCCCGGAGGACATGCGCCTTTGGGGCCGTGAGCTGCTTGAGGGCCTGCATGGCCCGCTCCGCGCGATACTCCTGGACGAAGCCGAAAATGGCATTGAAGACGACGATCAAAGCGATGACCACCGTGTCCAGGACCTCTCCGAGAAAGGCGGCGATACCGGCGGCGATGATCAGGATGATGACCAGGGGGTGGATGAATTGCTGGGCCAAGAGGAGGAGGGGGGAGACGGCCTCCACCTCCTGCAATTCATTGGGACCGTCCCGTGTCAGACGGGTCTCGGCCTCCGCCTGGGAGAGCCCCTCAGGGGAGGAATCGGCCCTCGCCCAGGCTTCGTCGACTGAAAGGCTGTGCCACTTCGTCTCCTGCACGGGCGGTCTGGCACCAAACTCGCCGTGATTATAAAGCAGAGGGAACCCGGCTCCTCAGGAGGGCCCTGAAGGGGGGCTCTCTCCAGATGTCAGCTTCCGCACGAATGTGAGATGGAACCGCAAGAACACGAGCGCGACCACAAGCGCTAGGACACCAACCCCCAGGATGGCCGGCAGAGGAGCCGGGCTCTCCGGGCTGAACGCAGCAGCAATCAAGAGGACTCCCGTCACCGCAAGAAATGCCGACGCGAGAAGCTGCCACGTCAACGTCCCGAAGGAGGTCACGAGCGGAGAGGAGGCCTGCCCGCCATAAGAGTTCGGAGGCTTGGGGGATGCGGCCGCCGGGATTTGAACCCGGGCTAGAGGCTTGGGGGGCCTCTGTCCTGACCACTAGACTACGGCCGCGCCGCCAGCGGGAAGGACCCGGGCTATCTAAGGATTAAGCAGGCGGCAGCGTCGGGCCAAGGCCCGTCAACTCCACGCTGACGTTCCAAAGCCGATCTCCCAGGTCCCGGTCATAGGAACGGCGGGAGGAGGCCCGAGACTCACGGTCAACCAGGTACTCCCCGGTCACCCCCTCCAGCTCGGGGGCCATCGCGGCGTACAGAACCGTCTCGGCCCCCTTTTCGGGGCTCCGCATCAACGGCTTGAGAAACCGGAAGATGGCGGGGAAGGCTCCCTTGGCCGTGTTCCCGAATTTGGTGTTCACGCTCCCTGGATGGACGCAGTTCACCGTCACCCCGGTGCCCGCCAAACGGCGGGCGAGTTCGTAGGTGAACAGGACATTCCCTAGCTTTGATCGATTGTAAGCTCCCAGGCCTCGGTATCGGCGACGTGCCTGGAGGTCGTCGAAGTGAATGCGACCCATCGCGTGGGCCTCGGAGGTGACGTTTACGATGCGGGCGGGCGCAGACGTCAGGAGGAGATCCAAGAGCAGCTGGGTAAGAAGAAACGGGGCCAGGTGGTTCAGCGCGAAGGTGTACTCCAGGCCGTCGACCGTCTCTTGGCGAGGGTTGACCAGGGCACCGGCGTTGTTCACCAGGACGTGGACTGCGTCGTAGCCACTTTCGACTTCGGCGGCGAGACCTCGGACGGCTTCCTGGGATGAGAGATCAGCCAGAAGCAGATCGACGCCGGGGTTGCGGGAAGAGGACTGGATTTCGGCCTGCGCGGCCTCACCACGAGGGCCATCCCGACAGACCATGACTACGTGGGCGCCCGCTTTCGCCAGCGCCGTGGCAGTGGCCTTTCCGATGCCTGAATTTGCACCTGTCACGACGCAGGTCTTTCCACGCATGGAGCCGGCAGGGGCATCCATTCGTGTCTCGGAACACTATGGTTCGTTATCCATAGTCGCCCTACGGCCGGACCTGGCTCAGAGCGGACGCCTTCACTTGACCGTCTCGAGCTGGCTGATCACGTTCCAGATCAAGGTCCGCCCATGGAGCGGGATGTTGGGATCGTTGGCCAGTTCGTCGAGAATGAAGATGGCGCTGGCGGCGCGGACATCCAGTGCGTCCTCCTCTTTCAACAACAGCTCCCGGGCATTCAGCGCGCCGCGACGAATGTTACGCGGGACCGAGGTGTCTTCCGCCAGCTGGCCGAGAACATCGAGTATCCCTCTGAGTTGTTCCTCGTTCTCCACCGAACTCTCTCCGCTGGCAATATTTGTACGCCGGCCGGACTCACTGGGCCACTCCGCGCTCTTTGTATGTCATGACAACAATAAGCGTTTTTGTATCCCGGATCCCGCTGATGGGGGCCAGGGACTGCAGGAGAAAATCCTTCAACTCCTTGTAGTCTCGGAACCGTGCCTTGGCCACGATGTCCGTGTCTCCGGTCACAAGGAAGAGGTCCTCAATCGGCTCGAACTTCGCAATCTCTCCAGCAATCCGGTCGGCCTCCTTCGTGTCGACCTTCAGGGTCACGACAGCCGAGACCTGATCTTCGCTGAGCACGGAGGACATGACCTCCTCTATCTCTTCGCTCATGGGACCACGGGATGGCATTTTTCCCGACGATTAAGAACGTTCCTAGCTCGAGTCAGCGGATGTCCGCCTCCGGCTCGGGGGCGTTTCACGGAGTGGGCGCCAGAACCTCAGCGGCCGCGCCGCACTTCCGGCAGAACCGGTCGCCCTCTCCCAGGGGGGCACCACAGGCAGTGCACCCCGAAGCGTCCTTGAGGCTGGCTCCGCACTTTCCGCAGAAGTCGTCCGCCTTGAGGGTGGGCGCACCGCAGGCCTCGCACTTCGGCCTGGGCTTCGGTGCCTTGGGCGCCATCCCATCCAAGAGCCTGCGGCATTGCACGGCGTAGGTCAGAGCATCTGAGTAATGTTCTTCCTCGTACGCCGCATTCGCTTGTTCCCAGAGGTTGCGGGCCTTCTTCCCTCGCTTCGAGTCCTTCTTGGTCCGTTTGACCCGTCCCTCAATCACGCCGAGGAGGAACTTGGCCTCCATGTAGTGTCTGGGAAACTCCTTCCCGAGAACGGGCTTGGTCTCGGGAATTTCCTCCTCCAGGGATTCATGGTCGGGATGGTCCTCGCTCAGCGCCTCCCGGAAGATGGTCCGGGCTTGAGAGGATAGGGCCGCCGCTTGATCCGGGTCCCCCTCGAGGTACGCCTGGCGGGCCTCCTGAACCAACGCCGTAGCCTGGATGTTCTCGAATCCTCTCTCCTCCAGCTCCCGCGAGATTGCCTCCGAGGTGATCATGGCATTGTACGCCTGGTCGCCCCCCAAGACGAGGTCTTCCCGAGCCTTCCGCCGTCGGGCAAAGTAACCGGAGCGGAGGAGGCGCAACCAGAGAAACATGCCCACCAGCGCTACCGTCATCAGCCCCACCACCAGGACCACCGAGGCCAGGAGATCGTGGCCGGTCACGAGGCTCGCCCTCGCCTCAGTCCGATAAAATCGTATCGGCCTCAAAATCGCTGGGAAAAACGAGGCCGGGCAGGCGGCTAGGAGACGACCTCGAGAAGGGAATCGGTCTCCTCGGCGTGGCGAAGCTCACGGGCGATGCGACGGCCCGTGGACATCCCCGGCTCCACCAACTCCGAGTAGGGACTGCCGGCGATGAAGAGGTTGGTCCCCGCGACGATGCGGCTGGAGATCTCGAAGACCTTGAACTGCAGTTGGTCAGTCACGATCGTCTCGAGACAGAAGGGGCCGATCATGCCCCCGAAGAGATCGATCGAGGTCTCCACCACCTTCTCCCCCATCTCCACGGCCTTGGGCAGGAGGGATTCCCGTAGGACCACGGGGACGTTGCCCGTCACGATAAAGGTCGGGTAGACGCCGAGCTTCTTGAGGCCCTCCTGGGCCCCGAGCTTGTACATCTCATCGATGTTGGACTCATCGCGCCGGTCGACCCCAAGCACCTCCAGGGTGCCCTTGCTCAGGCGGTACCCTTCCTCTCCTAAGGGGGAGAAGAAGAAGTGAACGTAGTAGCGCGTGCCGACGACGTACTCCTGGATCGTGTAGGGCTGGCTCTTGTCGATGTGCTCCAGGAAGTCATCGTAGTTCTTCGCGATGAAAGAGCCGCGGCCCCCCTTGGCCCCGTAGTACTTCACGAAAACGGGATGGTCGATGGCGTCGGGGCGGTCGATCTTCGCTGGCATGTCGACCCCGGCCTTGGAGAGCCAGTACCGCTGCTTGTCTCGGTCGGACTCCCAGCCGATGACACGACGATTGCCAAAGGTCGGGACCTCGAGATCGGCGAAGGCCTCCGCCCCGAGGTACTCCACGAAAGAGCCGTGGGGCACGGCGACGGCGCCCCGGTCCACGAGCTCCTCCGCATGGCGCGGCAGGTCCTCGTAGGCGTCCACAATCAGAAAGTCATCCGGGCGGGCGCGCGGGAAGGCGTCGTAATACTTCGGCTGCTCGCCGATTGCGATACCCAGGGTTCGGAAACCCTCCTGGCGAGCCCCGTGGAAAATCTGGAGGGAGGAATGGGAGCAAACGGTGGCCACGACGAGGTCGTCGTACCCCTCCAGAATCTCCGCGATCCGCTCCCCCGTTACCATTAGAATATCATGAAGTATGCCATCTTTAAAGGTTTCCA
>JBHIBW010000118.1:0-5014 GCA_046759265.1 Thermoplasmata archaeon | reverse complement strand
CGTCTACGGCGGCACCTACCGCCTCTTCCGCCAGGTCATGGAGGACTTCGGCGTGGGCTTCGATTTTGTCGACATGACGGACCTGGGGAAGACCGAGGCGGCGATCCAGGAGAACACCCGCATGCTTTGGTCCGAGTCGCCCACGAATCCCTTGCTGAAGGTGGTCGACCTGCAGGCCCTGGGCGAGCTGGGCCGGGAACGGGGCGTCCTCACCGTAGTGGACAGCACCTTCGCCTCGCCCTACTTGCAGCAACCCCTGAAGCTCGGCATGGACATCGTCATGCACAGCACCACGAAGTACCTGGCCGGACACAGCGACATCCTGGGCGGGGCCGTTGTGACTTCCCACGAAGAGGCGCACGACCGACTCCGGTTCTCCCAGAACGCGTTGGGCGCGATACCCAGCCCGCTCGATTGCTACCTCGTCTTGCGCGGCATTCGGACCCTTCCCCTCCGAATGGACCGCCATTGTGCGAATGCCATGCTCTTGGCGCACTTCCTGCAGGAACGCGAGGAGGTCGAGTGGGCCGCCTATCCGGGCCTCGAAGACCATCCGCAGCACGAAGTCGCGAAGAAGCAGATGCGTGCCTTCGGCGGGATGGTGAGCTTCGCTTTGGCGGGCGAGACCGAGGCGAAGAGGTTCCTGAAGGCCCTCCGCCTCATCGTCTTGGGCGAATCCCTGGGTGGAATCGAGTCTCTCATCGAGCACCCGGCCTCGATGACCCACAAGAGTGTCCCTCGGGCGGAGCGGGAGGCGCAAGGGATTGGTGACGGGCTGATTCGATTCTCCGTCGGGTGCGAGGACGTGTCGGATCTGATCGAGGACTTGAATCGAGCCCTCACGGCCGTGCCGACTTAGTGTCCCTACCTGCTGCTGGGATGGCGATGGCTCGCCCCGCCCGGACAAGAAGGACATCCCCGCATGCCGTGCATCGTCGGTAGACGATGCTTCCGCCGCTGCCCAGGTATTCGGTGGTTTCATGGATACAGCGGAGCCCGGGGTTCCCTTGCATCCCGTCCTCGCTCCCCTGATCCCGGACCCGCTCTTCCCTCAGGATCGTCGCCTGCATTTCGTCACCATCATGGGAGAGGAGGGCAGGTTGCATTGTCTTTGAGCCGGACAAGCGAGCCGGTGTAGCCCGGGTCAATCTTAACCCCTCTCCCCGCCCTCCTCTTCTTGAGGCTAGTCGATGGAAGACGTTGCCGAGATGTATGCGGCCTCATTTGAGGCGTTGCACGACTGTCCGGTTGGGAATGCCTCCCTTCGCTTCCCCGATATCCGAATTATGTCGTGGTGTGCGAGCAACCGGGACATCTTCCAGGTGACAGGTTCCTTGGAACAGCGAGAGGCCTTCTCGCAGTGGGTCAAGAAGGCTTCCCCGACCGGGTATCGTTCCCAGCGAGACGAAAGCACCCTCATCATCACCGAACGTTGTGCCTGCGCGGCGGCCCAAGGAGGAAACGTTGGATCGGGGGGCCATATGATTCCGTCGATCGGTGAGGCCGTTAGGGCTTCCGGGGTGTGGGACATCCCGCCCATCGCGTTCCGAAACGGCTGGGAATCCTGGCGCGTCCTCGCCTGGAGCGAGGAGTCGCTCCGGGATCTCTTCCGAAGGATTCGCGAGATCGGAGAGGTGCGGATTACGTCGCTACGCCCCATTGACAACGCGGGGTTGGAGCAGATGATGCTCGTGCCCGCGTCCGATCTCTTTGCGGGGGTCACGGACCGCCAGCTGTCCGCATTGATCATGGGGCTGGAGCACGGCTACTACACCATCCCGGCCGAGACCCGTATCGATCGGCTCGCGGAAGGCGCCGGCGTGTCGCCGTCCACGTTCGGCGAGCACCTTCAGAAGGCAGAGATCCGAATCTTCCGCAACCTACGCCCGTACCTGCAGGCCTACGCCGGTCGACTCCCTGGAGAAGGAGTGCTCGCGGAGGTTCGACCCCCTCCCGTCCTCGTGTAGGTCCTACGAGGCCTCCCCGGCCATGAGATACCCGCTGAGGGCGATGCCCCAGGCCAGGACCGGGAGGACGATCATCCGTTCCATGCCTCCGATGCCGAGTCCCAGGTACGTGTCCGATACGAAGAGGCCGAGGGCCACCAGTCCGACCACCCCCAATATGATGGAAAGGTGCAGGAGGGGGGCTTTCAGGTATCGTGCCACGTAGATGGCGGTTACATTGGCAAAGAGGAAGGCGATCAGGGAGAAGACGCCGTGGATGCCGACGAACACATCGGCAGCCGGGAAGACACCCAACCCGATGGCACCGACCCCTGTTAGTGCTAAGAGAATCATGACGACGAGGCTCCCGAAGACGGTTCGGATGTAGTAGGCGGCGGCAATGACGAAGACGCCCAGCAGGATGACGGAGCCGTTGAACCAGAGAGCGGCTTCCTGGACCCCGAGGGCACTGATGGTTTCGTTGGCGATGTCGTAGCCTGGAGTCAGCACGGCGGCGATCATGAGGCCGATCGTGAACTGTGTCGTGCCGAGGAAGAGCAGGAGACCAGCCAGCTTACGGGTGTCAATCGCCATGCCGCGGCATGCGTTGGTCCCGCTATAACGGTGCCGCCGGCCCACGGGCGAGCCTACGAACGTTAATTATTCGACGACCTATCGATGGACGTCATGGCCTTACAGGTCTTCAACACGCTCTCCCGAACGAAGGAGCCCTTCGTCCCGTTTCGGGGCCATCGCGTCAACATGTTCGTGTGCGGGGTCACCCCGTACGATTACACCCATGTGGGTCACGCACGGACGTACGTGGCCTTCGACGTCGTGGCCCGGTACCTGCGACACCGGGGCTACAGCGTGTTCTACCTCCAGAACGTCACCGATGTGGACGACCGCATCGTCACGCGTTCCGCTGAGAGCGGTACCCCCTGGGACGAGCTCGGCAACACCTTCCTGGAAGACTATCTGGAGACGATGCGCCTCCTGGGCGTCACGGGCGTGAACCTCTACGCCCGGGCGACGGATTACATCCCGGAGATCATCGATCAGGTCAGCGGGCTGGTCGAGAAAGGCTTCGGCTACCAGGTCGATGGGGACGTATTCTATGAGGTGGACCGCTACCCCTCCTGGGGCCAGCTCTCGCGGGTGAAGCAGGAGGAACTCCGCGCAGGGGCCCGTGTGGAAGTGGACGAACGGAAGCGGGACCCGCGTGACTTCGCCCTCTGGAAGTCGGAGAAGCCGGGTGAGCCTACGTGGGACAGCCCTTGGGGACCCGGGCGCCCGGGCTGGCACATCGAGGATACGGCCATCACCATCTCGCACTTCGGACCGCAGTATGACATCCATGGGGCGGCGAACGACCTCATCTTCCCCCACCACGAGGCGGAGATCGCCCAGGCGGAGGCGTTCACCGGGGTCACCCCCTTCGTGAAGTACTGGATGCACGGAGGGTTCGTGGTCACGAAGGGGGAGCGGATGGGGAAGTCCCTCGGCAACATCGTACCGGTTCGGGACGTCCTCGCGCGCGTCGATCCGGAGATCCTGCGTTTCTTCCTCGTGAATACGCAATACCGCGGCCCCATCGACTTCACCTTCGAGGCGCTCGATGAGGCGCAGAGTGCGTACGCGCGTCTCGCGGACGCGCTTGCACGCGCCCAGGCCGAGCTGGCGGACGCCCCGAAGAGCAAGGCCAAGGGGGACCCGGAGCTCCGCAAGGCCCTGGGAGGGGCGGCGAAGATGTTCGAGCAGGCAATGGACGACGATTTCAACACCCGGGATGCCCTCGGCGCCCTCTTCCAGCTGACCACCGCCTTCAACACGGCCGTGGAAAACGGCCTGAGTCAGGGGGCCTTCAAGGGCTATCTGGATGCGTTCGCCACCTATGGCCAGGTTCTGGGACTCTTCCGAACCCCTGCCGCCGTCTCCTCGGAGATGCTGCAGGGGCTCATCCGGCTGCTCGTGGGATTGCGCGAGGAGGCCCGTGAGAAGGGCGATTTCGAAAGTTCGGACCGGATTCGAAAGCAACTCGGGGATCTGGGAGTCGAACTGCAGGATACGGCGAAAGGCCCCCGATGGCGGCTCGCTTAGGCCGTCAAGGAGGCCCGAAAAACCCCTCAGAGAGGGGCCATTTTCTTGGCCCAGAAAGGGGGCTGGCCAGACACCTCATTATCATTATATAGACTGAGCCCATAACCCTTAATGGCAAGGGATGGGATGCGATGAGCAGTACCAGTGCTCCAGCGCAGACTCTGAGTGAAACGATGCCTGAGGAGTTATCATACGACTCTGCCAAAATCCAGATACTGGAAGGTCTCCAGGCCGTCCGCAAGCGGCCGGCCATGTACATCGGCAGCGTGGACCAGCGCGGGATGCAGCACCTGGTCTACGAGGTCGTCGACAACAGCATCGACGAGGCCATGGCGGGGTTCGCCACGGACATCCACGTCAGCGTTTCGAAGGACACCGTCGTCACCGTGGTGGACGACGGTCGAGGCATTCCTGTGGACCCACACCCCAAGTACGGGATATCCGGGGTCGAGATCGTCTTCAGCACCCTCCACTCGGGCGGGAAGTTCGACCGGAAGGTGTACAAGGTGTCCGGTGGCCTCCACGGCGTGGGCCTCGCGGTTGTGGCCGCCCTTTCGGCGTGGATCAAGGTCTGGGTCCGGCGAGGCGGGAAGGAGTACTACATGCGTTTCAAGCGGGGAGGCCTGCCCGCGACCCAGCTCCGGGCGATGAAGAAGAGTGACGGACGTGGGACCACCGTCTCGTTCAAGCCTGACCCACAGATCTTCGGCGACACCGTGTTCGACGACGACATCCTCGTGGCCCGGATGCGGGAGTATGCCTTCCTGAATAAGGGCACTCGTATTACCCTAGAGATTGAGGACGGCCCACAGGAGGAGTTCCGATTCAAGGGCGGGCTGGCGGAGTTCGCGCAGTGGATCAACCGGTCCAAAAACCCGCTGCATGCCACGCCCATCTATCTGGAAGGCCAGAGGAACGGCCTGAAGATGGACATGGCCGTCCAATACACGGACGGGTACGCCCAGTCC
>JBHIBW010000117.1:0-5022 GCA_046759265.1 Thermoplasmata archaeon | reverse complement strand
CATGGGGGAGTCCCGTGCACCCGTCTTGGCCATGGCCTTCCGCTGGCCAATCCGAAGGGTCCCTTTAAGGCTGACGCCCGGGGGTCCGCGGCCAAAGGGATTTATCGCCTAGCCCGATTCGCGAACGGGGGCTCATGGTCTAGTGGTTATGACGTCGCTCTCACACAGCGAAGGTCGCCGGTTCGAATCCGGCTGAGCCCATTCCGAGGTTCCCTGATGGAAGAGAAAACCCTGGGTATCATTGGGGGCGTCCGGAGTGGACGACGGCATTGGATCCTCGTGGTTACGACGGAGAGGATCCTCGTTGCGACCGTGGGCAAGGCGGGCCTGGGAGCCGCCTTCGAGGTCGGGGGGATCCTCACGGCGAAGTCGCGGGCCAGAAAGCGGACTCAAGAACTCTCCCAGCACCCTCCGGATGAAATCCTCGCCGCGCACAAGCAGAACTATGCGATTCCGTATGCGGAGATCCGGGGCGCGCGGATCGACGACCCCGAAGTCGTGGCGACGGGCGTCTTTGAGGTGGAGACCTCGAAAGGCGCGCAGGCGTTCTCCCTGACGGACGGGGACCCCTATCGGCAGCACGCGGACCTCCTGAAGAAGGTGCTGGGGGACAAGCTCGCGTTCGATTGAGCCCTCTTCGTCGGTACAGTGTGGGGTCCCTCATTCTGGGGGAGGGCAAGCATTAAAGGCGCCCGCGGGCCGTGCGCTTCTCGGGGAGTTACGTTGAAGCGAAACGCCAACGCGAGATGGATCGGGGGACTTCAGGATGGGGTGGGCACCTTCTCGACCGAGAGCGGCGTCCTGAAGGGGGTCCCGTACTCCTTCTCCACCCGCTTCGAAAGCGATCCCGGAACGAATCCGGAGGAACTGGTCGCAGCCGCGCACGCGGGCTGCTTCTCCATGGCCCTCTCTAGCGCGCTGGGCAACGCTGGATTTTCCCCGGAAAACATCGAGACCACCGCCACCCTTAACTTTGAGAAGGCGGACGCCGGGTGGACGACCACTTCGATCCACCTAGACGTAGCCGCGAAGGTGCCGGGGGCGGACGATGCGGCGTTTCAGAAGGCCGCCGCGGGGGCGAAGGAGGGATGCCCGATCTCTCGCCTTTTGAATACGGAGATCACCTTGACGGCTCAACTCGTCTAGATCCGATTTCAACACAAGGAAGGGACGAAGGTGCCATCCAACGGGGCCGAAGAGGTCGCCACCATTGCGGGGGGGTGCTTCTGGTGTTTGCAGCCCCTATTCCAGGAGCTCAAGGGCGTGAAGGAGGTGGAAGTCGGGTACAGCGGGGGGAGCGTAGCCGACCCCTCGTATCGGCAGGTGTGCACCGACACCACGGGCCACGCGGAGGCCATCCAGATCCGCTTCGACCCAGAGGTGCTCTCTTACGCGGAACTCCTAAAGGTCTTCTTTACCGTTCACGACCCGACTACGCTGAATCGACAGGGCCCGGACGTCGGGAGCCAGTATCGATCCGCGATCTTTACCCACGCCGGGACGCAGACGGAGATCGCGAAGCGCGTCATCTCGGAACTAGAGACGGCGGGCCTCTGGACGGCGCCGATTGTCACGGAAATCAGCCCGTACACCACGTTCTATCGGGCGGAGGAGTACCACCAGGACTACTACGCCAAGAATCCCAACCAGGGCTACTGCCGAGCCATCATCGCGCCCAAAGTGGCCAAGTTCCGTAAGCAGTTCCACGCCGAGCTGAAAGCCTAGCAACGAGTGAGGTTCCCAACGCTGGGAACCATCCCTGGGAGACATCCTACCGTTTTATGAGATGCCTGGGCCATGAATGGTTCAAGGACAGTGGAAGCATGGAAGGCAACATGAAGGGAAGCGTGTGGGGGAACCGCTTCATCGTGGCGGGGATCCTGCTGGGCGGGGCCACGTTCCTGGTCTTCTCCGGTCTCTTGCTCTTGCAGCTCGTGGGACAGCCGATCTCCCGGGCCCTATCGGCAGGAGGCATCGGGATGTGGTTGCTCGTGGGCGCCGTGGGCCTCATGGTCCTGACGGTGGCCATCGCCACGACGGCGCTGTTCTATCAGCACATTGAGGTGACTTTGGGGAAGCCCTACCGTGGCATTCTGAATGTCCTGGCTTGGCTTCATTTGGCCCTGCTCTCCATCGCAGGGCTGGCAGCGGCCCTGATGTTCACCTATGTGGGGTACGTTGGAGGCGTGGGCGGGGTTGACCCGGCGTTTGGCGGAGGCGGCCTGAATCCGGGAGAGATTCACATGATCGCGGCCCCATTCGCCGAGCCGATTGGTTACGCCCTGGCCGTGGCGGCCCTAGGGGCCCTTCTGGGTGGCATCGGCTACCTCGGCGCCTGGCTGAGGAAGCCCTAGGCGCCCTCCCACCCCCAGGGCCCTATCCGCAGAGCTGGAGCCGGATCCAGACCGTGTAGAGGGCTTCCCTGCGACGAATCGTTCCCGGGCCCAGGATGCCCACGGCTTCTTCGGACAGCCCCAGCGCCGTTCGGAGCCGCTCCGCGATCTGCCGATCGATCGGGAGGACGGTTGGGCTGGCCACCCCAAAGTAAAACGCCTCTCGGACCTCCCCGAGGACCCGGAGCTGTTCCAGGTCGGCTCGATCCATAGCCTGTCGAAGGACAGTGAGGGGGTTCTCGGAGGCTGGCCCCCGCGGGGTCTCTCCCGCCACCTTCGGCGGCAGCCGTAACACATTGAGCGTCATCCCGAGTTCCCCGGCCGCAGGCTCTTCCTGTCGGAGGGCCGTCCCCGCCGGCCGCCCGTTCGCAGGCCCGCCGCCGGCAAGCGAGGAGACGCGGGTCGACGCTCGTCCAGGGCTGTTCGTCCGGGACACCTTCTGGATTGCGCCGAGAACTCCTCGCAAGCTCAAGCACGCCAGGCAGGTGGTGTGATATCGTCCCCGAAGTCCCCCCGCGATGAATTCGTTGTAGGAGGCCACCTTGTAGAGAGGTCTTCCGAGCCGCACGTTGATCGCGTCGTGGAAGCCCTCCATCCACACGATCAGGCTGGGACGGCACTGAGGGCAGGGCCACCGCGTAGATAGGCCATGAAGAACCATCCAGGCTCGCGTGCCAATTCGAGCACGCCACGGCTTCCGCTTCTCCTGTCGCTTCCCCAGACTCACTGGTCCTCACACCCGGCTCAGGACGATGGAGAGGAGGATGAGGGCGAGGCCTCCCGCCGTCACGAAGGCTTCCGCGGTGTGTGCGGCAACAAGGGTCCATCCACCGAACTCGAATAGGACCCCCTCCACGACGGCGCCGAGGGTGACCAGGCCGAAGCCCAAGACCAGGAGAACGTAGGTCCCTCTGTGGACGGGGGCACGGAGGGCGAGACGTAGGGCCCACAGGGTCACGAGCGTTCCCGCGACGAGAACCCCGATCCTGAGTCCAACCAACACATCATGGCTGGTCAAGACCCGTCCTCCCCGTGCGGCTTGGCCTCGTCGCCCGTGGAGCGGGCTCGGACGCTCCCTCGGGGGCGAAGGAGGACGGCCAACGTGGCTAGACCCAGCAGGATGAAGGTGGACTCGATCACGTGAACGGTAGAGAGCTCCCAGGCGAAGACCTCGAAGAACAGGCCCTCCGCGAAGGTGCCGATGGCTACAAGGGAGAAGGCGATGGAGAGGGCCAACATCAATATCACGCCTGTCCTTCGGTAGGCGAGAAAGGCGAGCAGGGCGATGCTGATGCCGAGGAGGAGGACGCTTACCTTCGCGGCCACAAGAATGAGATGCTCGACGATCAGATCTCCTCCTGGAAAGACTGGAAGAGCCGGAACGTCCGCTGAACGACGTCCATGTTGGGGACGGCCGTAATGACGACTTCTCCCCCCTGAAAACTCACATTCACCTCGCGGAATGCCGCCTTGTACATCTGGTACTTCTTCCCGTCCGCCGTGAGCACGGTACGCGCCACCCCCAACAATCCGTCCTTCTCGAGATCATGGATGCGACGGTAGGCAGAGGAGCTCGGGAGTTCCTCCTCCCGAATCAGGTCCATCGCTGAGCGAGGGCGGGAACTCGTGGCGGTGAGAATGCGCCTGCTCTGCTCATCGGCCATTGCGTGCAGCAACGCGTTTTGGAGCCGACGGTCCTTGATAAGCATGGGAGCTCATTCCCACCGCTGGGAGCCAGGCGGTGGAATCGTCTCCGCTTTTTATAGGATTGGAGGCGGATTCGTCCTCATGCGTGAAGTAGAGGAACGAAACGGGTTCGGGCGCAGGCTGTGGCTCTGGGTGACGGTTATCGCCGTGGCAGCGGTGCTCGGCAGCGTCGCGGCGGTGCTGCTCTCGTCACCCGCGCCCGCTACCATGGAGAGGACGTACCAGGTCGTGGCCTACCACTGGGGGTTTGCGATCTTCGACGAAAATGGGAACGAGGTCCCTCGGATCGAAGTGGCCGAGGGAACGGAGGTGACCCTCTCGGTCATTTCGGCCGCGAGCCTGGATCACGAAGCCCACCATGAATACATGGAGCGGACCATCGAGGCGTGGGCGGACAACCCCGCCTTTGGCGGGAAGACCGCGATGGAGCTCCATGAGCTGATGGAGGAAGCCGAGGCCGCGGGACTGAACGACCACGTCGTGACCATCCCCGCCTTCGGGGTCTCGGCCACAACGGACCACGAATCCCCAACGCCCGTTGTCGTGACCTTCGTCGCCGACGAGAGGGGCACCTTCGACATCGTGTGCGCCGGCCTGTGTGGCTGGGGCCACCTGTTCATGTCGTTGCCGGGCGGGGTAGTCGTCAGTTAAGTTGGTCCCCCGGGAGAAGGCGGGTTCCTTCCCGGCCCGTCCTCCCGGGCCCTCTCTCTTTTTCCAGCGATGAGATGTGCGATGGGATCGGGGCGGCCGTTGCTTCCCCTACATGAACTCTTGAACGAGCGTCCTGCCTTGGTCTTCGGAAAGACCGAGGGGCTGGGTCACGAGTGGCCCCTTCTTCAACGCCGGTTCCTCCTCCTCGTAGGTCGCCTTTTCGACTTGATAGAAGAGACCGATAGGAATCCGCTCGCCCCATTCGTGCGCC
>JBHIBW010000116.1:0-5207 GCA_046759265.1 Thermoplasmata archaeon | reverse complement strand
GGGCCCGTAGGGTAGCTTGGTATCCTTCCAGCTTGGGGTGCTGGCGACTCCAGTTCAAATCTGGGCGGGCCCATCCCTGCTAAAACATGCCGTCCTCATTGGGCGCGTCTGCCGGGACTTCCCGTCCGATGTCCCAGAGTTCCGCAATCTTGTTGCCCTCAAAGCGATAGAGGTGCACGATGGCCAGACCTGGGTCTCCCGGCTGACGGACCACGTGGGAATGGACGGCCACGAGCTCCCCATCGACAAGGACGTGTCTGACATCCAACCTTTTGTTGGGGACCTTCTCCGCGTCATCCCGCATGGCACGGGTCAGCGCTTTGATGCCGGCGGGGACGTCGGGGTTGTGGTGCTTGAAGTCGGGTGTCAAGAAACGGGAGACGACCTCATGGGCCGTGCCGTCGACGGCCATCTGAAGGAGCTCGACGGCCGTCCTCTTCCGGTCTTCGGGGGTCATGCCCAAACATGGGGTAGATTGCGGATAACGATGCCGACGGGGGAGTGACCTCGTTCCCGTGACAGGCTTCGTAGAGGGAGCCGGTTCGGGCACCTCTCAGTATCGCCAATAGTCCACCGGTGGGGGCTCGTGGTCTCCCTGCCAGAGGACCGCAAGGACCTCGCCCTTGTGGTACACCTCGTGAATCATGAACGTGAACAGGTACTCCTCGACCGTCTTCCGGACGCGCCGTTCGCCGAGGGCGCGTTCGCGGATCTCAGCCAGCTCCTCAGGGTTCATCGCCTGGATCACGTCCTCCGTCCGGTCGCTTACCCGGTCCCACAGGTCCCGCAGGTCTTGGGCGGAATGGAGGTTCTCCTTGGCTTGGCTGCGCACCAACCGACCGCTTCCCGTCAGAAACTCGTTCACCCAATAGTCCTCCGTCCGGACGACGTGAAAGAGCGTGTCGCGAATGGAGTAGAAGCTGATCTCCGCGTTCCGCTGGAACTCCTCGGGAAGGTCCGCGAGACGGGTCAGGATGGCCTCACGGACCCGCCGATTGAAGGCGAACATGGTGAGCGGGTCCATAGCCGCCGCAGGGGGGAGAACGGCTAAAGGGTTGCCACGACATCACGCGACCTCCAAAGCCTCTTATATTCAAGTTCATTTGAATTTCTTCAACTCTACTTGAATCGGAGGGGTCTCGGTCGTGTGGCGTGGATCTCCGGCAGGTGTCGCAATCCTCCTAGTGCTCGCGGTCCTGGCCGGCGTGGCGCAGGGCCAGGAAGAACCTGTCCGGGTTCTCGTCATGTTCGACCTGGGCGGGGGCTTCGTGTATTGGGAGGAGATCGCCCTTGATGAGAACCGAACGGGGATCAAGGCCACGGAGGACGCGGCGGGAGCAGCCGATCTGTCCATCGAGGTCTCCTGGTCGGAGTTTGGCGCCTTCGTCGCCGACATCGGCGACCGGGACCCGGTGTTTCCCGAGTACTTTCACCTGCTCCTCTGGAACGACTCCGCGCAAGATTGGGGCCTCTCGCCCGTCGGAGCCTCCGCCCTCACCCTCCAACCAGGCGACACCATAGGCTGGTTCCTCTCCGCGGACGATCCCAATTGGGATTTCGTAAGCCCCTGGCCCGGGCCGACCCCCCTGGCGACGCCCACCCACCCGTATCCCATGGTAGCCTTCCGGGGCAACCTGGCAAACACGGGGGCCACCGGCAGCGTCGTGCCCAAGACCCCAGAGCTGCGATGGCAATTCGACACGGGAGGCGGCGAAATCGGAGCCAGCCCCGTCGGAGCCGCTGGGACCCTTTACCAGGTGACCCTGTTCAATGGAACCTACGCTCTCGATCTCGAAACGGGTGCGCAACGCTGGAGGCAGGAGGGGGTCTCGGGCCTCTCCACACCAGCCCTGTATCGGGAGGCAGGATTCGTTACGGTGCCTTCGCTAGGCACCCAGTCTCGGCCGGCCGACCTCGTCGTCGGATCAAGAGATGGGGCCCTCTACCGCCTCGATGGAGGGAGTGGGTCAGTGGTGTGGCGATCACCCCTTCTGGAGGAACCCTCGTTTACGGGCATCGCCTCCTCCCCCAAGGTAAGCAAGGGACGGGCCTTCGTGGGGTTGTTCAACGAAACCGGGGGGCCCGGTGCCCTCGTGGCAATGGATCTGGCCGACGGCACCATCGCGTGGCGGCACAACACGTCTTCCATTCACATGTCCTCCCCGGCCGTCCATCGGGGGTCGGTTTATGTAGGACTCATGGGACTGTTCAACGCGTCCTCTCTCAGCTGGGACCCTCCATACGGCCTTCTCAAGGTGAGCGAAGAGAACGGCACGGAAGAGTGGCTGTTTCCCACCTCGGGGCCCGTGGCCTCCTCCCCCGTCGTATCCGATGCCTTTGGGATCTACTTCACCTCTCGAGATGGCTCCTTCTACGGGGTGAGCACATCGGGCGCGCTTCTCGAGAGCGGACGCATCGGTCCGAGCACCTCCTCCCCGGCCATGACGCAGGACGTCCTATACGCGGCGTCCGGCGTTCTCGGCACTGAGGGGAACGTTACGGCACAGGCCCTCGGCACGGATACCACCTGGCAATACAGTCCCAACGGGCCCGTCCAGGGTTCCCTCACCCTCGCCTCCGATGTCCTTCTATTCGCGACGAACACTGAGAATGGCACTCTGTACGCCCTCGACGCTTCGTCGGGCGCCGTCAGATGGACCTACTTACCCGAGCCTCGCCAATACATCCTGACGACGCCCGTGGTGATTGACGGCCTCGTCGTCCTTGCCTCCGACAGCGGATTCATCTACGCTCTCGGGCCTCCTGAGTCGCCCCAATTCGACGTCGGGCTCGGGGTCCTCGCCGCCACGATTGTGATCTTTGCGGGAATCGTAGTCGGCGTGGCGCTCTTGGTCAGAGCTTGGAGACGCAGGACAATCCGATGAGTCGATGGGGAGATCCCAGAATCGCCCTGCTGCTGGTCCTCGCCATCGTTCTCTCCATCGCTGGCCTCTGGGCCGCCTTGCAGTCGTTCGCACCCTCCCCCGTCCCCCCGGCCTCCGTCGCGGTGACGCTCCGGATCGAGGCAAACGATTGGAACGCCTCGTATGCCGCGACCTCGACGAACAACACGGTGCTGAGCTTTCTCTTGGAAGCGGCGGACATCCGGGGTTTCGAGGTCGAACACCAGTACTGGGAACCCCTGGGGGCCAGCAAGGTGGACGCCATCAATGGCATCCATGATGGGTCGGGAGGCCTGTTCTGGCAATATTGGGTGAACGGGATCTACGGCGACGTGGGGGCCAACAGGTATATCCTCGCCGATGGGGATGCCGTCCTCTGGCGGCACACGATCTTCCCCCCGGAGACGTGAAATGAACCTCCTGAGCCCCTTCCGCATGACCCGGGAGAAGACCACGGTCGCCCTCTTTCTCATCCTCATCGGAGTGGTGGGCCGACTCCTGCTGCTCGACTATCCGAACGTGGAACCCATCATGGCCCTCTCGATCCTCGCGGGCTTCTATCTCGGCGGCGTCTACATGATCCTCGTTCCGCTGGCCATCATGGGGTTCTCCGATGTCCTCATCTACGGGGCCTTCTTCCGCGGGGAGTTCGAGTACGAGGCGATCCTCGGGCTCAGCGCGTTTACGGTCTCGGGCTTCATCTTCGCCTCCCTGGTGGGCCGTCTGTCGCGTCGTCGCGTCCTGACGGTTATTGGAAGCATCGCTTTAGTCACCGGGGTGAGCATCCCCGCCACCCTCGCGTTCGACCTCTGGACGACCTTGGGGGACTGGTACTTCTTCCTCAATCCCATCCTCGGCTGGAGTCTTTGGGATGCCCTGGTGAATCTCCTGCCCTTCGCCCTCATCCACCTCATCAGCAGCCTCCTCTTTGTCCCGCTCTTCGGGGCCATCTTTGGACTCCTCCAGGCAAGCGGGTGGCTCAAGGGCGCCTATTCGCCGACGCACAAGCCGACTGAGGACCCCGGTTCCGAGTAGAAGGCGGGTGAGCCCGACCGGGGCCGCTTTCTCCACCATTTTAAGTGGAGGCCGCGTCATTTTCCCGTCAGATGATCCTCTCTGAAGGATACCGGCCTATCGGCGATTATGGCCTCATCGGCGACATGAACTCGGCCGCCCTCGTGTCCCGCGAAGGGAGCATCGACTGGCTCTGTTTTCCTCGCTTCGACTCTCCCAGTGTCTTCGCCGCGATCCTGGATCCCAAACAAGGGGGGCGGCTTGATGTCTCCGTTGCCGGCGCGGAAACGGACCAGACCTACGTCAAGGACACGAACGTACTCGAGACCGTCTTCAAGACCGCTGAAGGGACGCTTGAGATGGTGGACTTCATGCCGTGTTACCGAAAGGATCACGAGTTCGAAGCCTTTCATGAGGTTCACCGGCGGCTTCGCTGTCTCGATGGGGAGGTCGCGATCGACGCCGTTTTCGATCCGCGACTTGGGTACAGTCGAGAGGAGACGCGCGTGGAGGTCCTCGAAGGGGGGTGCCTGGCCGAGGGGGAGCTGACGTGGCTCAGCCTCGTGTCAGACATCCCGTTCCGTAAGGCGAGGGAGGGAGCCCAGGGGGAGGCGAGACTCGAGAAGGGGGAAGAGCGGTGGCTCATCCTCCGATGGAATGAGGACTTCCTGCGACCCTTGGGGGAGTTTCGGGCCGCAGAGAAGCTGGAGAAGACAGTCGACTACTGGCGAGGCTGGACGGATCGCTGCACATACGGCGGGCCCTTCAACGACCTCGTTCGTCGCTCGCTCCTCGCCCTCAAGCTCATGATCTACGAACCCACCGGCGCGATCGTGGCCGCGCCCACCACCTCGCTTCCGGAGGTTCCTGGGGGCCCCAAGAACTGGGACTATCGCTACTCTTGGCTCCGGGACGCGGCCTTCGCCCTCCGTGCCCTGCACAAGTGCGGATACAACGAGGAAGAGCGCGGGTACCGACACTGGGTCATGCGACGGCTTCAGGGCCACACGTTGCACCCCGAGGAGCTCCAGATCATGTATGGGGTCGAGGGCGACGCCCGCCTCCTCGAGCGTTCCCTTCCCCACCTCCGGGGGTACCGTGGGGCGCGACCCGTCCGGATCGGGAACGCGGCCCACGACCAGCACCAGCTCGACATGTGCGGCGCCCTCATCGACGCGCTGTACCTCAGCTACCACACCGACGAGGACATGAACGACCACGTCTGGCGAACGGTGGCGGAACTGGCGGAGTTCGTTGCGGACAATTGGCAAGATCCCGACTATGGCATCT
>JBHIBW010000115.1:0-5296 GCA_046759265.1 Thermoplasmata archaeon | reverse complement strand
ATTCTCGAGGTCCTCGCGGCGGCAGCGGCCGTTTTCCTCTCCGCAGTGCTAGTGGCCGCCCTCGTCCGGCAGAAGACCGGGAAGGCGTTTCAAAAGAAGCTGCTCATCGGGGCCATCCTGCTGCTCCTGGCCGCCGTCGTCTCCAACCTCGTGATCAACTTCGTCCTGCGCCCGGGGAGTGCCGAGAGCGTGATCGTCCTCAGCAAGCGGGTGCAGGCGACCTTCGACATCCTCTTCGCGCTCGCCATCGGCGCGTTCCTCGTGGTGATGACGCGACCCCAGATCAACACGTTTCGGGACTTCCAGGGCTACATGGTGAACGAGTTTCCGAACGCGTATCTCATCTACGCCTTCATCCAGGTCCTCGGCATCTTCAGCGTGCTCACGACGAACGCCACGGTCGAGTTTACCGGCCCGACCACGTACATCATCAGCTTCCCGCCCTGGTTCCTGATCATGATGCTGGTGGTCGCCGCCAGCTTTCTGATTTACGTGCCCTACAACCTGCTCTGGTACCTCCGCACCGCGAATCCCCCGCCCCGCGTCAAACGGAACACCTACCTCATTCTCGTCGCCCTGCAGGGCTACTCCGTCACGGAGGTCCTGACCGAGGTGGTCCTACCCAACATGGGCATCGACATCCGACTCCTGGGGTTCCTGATCAACGTCGCCCTCCTGTCCCTCGTGGCCTTCGCGGTCCGGGAGCGGGGCTTCGTGCAGGAGTTTCTCGTCCCCGTGCCGGAAGCCCATCTGGACACGGCCCCCAGCTTCGACCTGGATCGCGGGTACGCCTACCTCGTGCCGCAGGACAACCCCTCCCACAGCCTCGAGATCTTCAAGGACATGGTCACCCACGGGGTGCGGGGCCTCTGCGTCACGCGTCAGCACCCCGATCGGGTGGCCCAGGCGTACGGCCTGGAGAAGACCCCCATCTTCTGGCTCAGTCGCGTGATGACCGACGCGAACTGCGTGCGCCCCACGCCACCGGAAAACGTGGCCATGGCCATCGACCACTTCCTGGAGCTGAACGAGGGCAGCGTCGTCCTCCTGGACGGCGTGGAGTATCTGATTTCCCACAACGATTTTGCCTCCATCCTGACCCTGCTCCACGACCTCAACGAGCGCGTGTCCCTCACGGATGCGGTGCTCCTGCTTCCCGTGGATCCCCACGCCATTGAGGAGCGGGAGTTCAACCTGCTCAAGCGGGACCTGCAGGTCCTGTACCCGGGGGCACCCTCCCCCGTTCACGCCTCCGAAGACGCGACCCCGGAGCCCTATGTCAGCGGATGAGCACCTCCAGCGCCGTCTAACGGTTGAACCCGCTTCTTTAAGCCGAGGACCCCCCTAATCTTACCGTGACCATGGACGAACTCGAGAACATTCGGAGGAGAAAGCTCCAAGAGCTCGAGGAGCGCGCCGCGAGTCCGGCCCCGAGTGTCCGAGGAGCGCCCTTCAAGCTTCACGACGCCACCTTTGACGACGAGGTCGCCAAGCACGACCTCCTCCTGGTGGACTTCTGGGCCCCCTGGTGCGGCCCCTGCCGCATGGTGGGCCCCGTCATCGAGCAGCTCGCGGCAGAGTACGAGGGAAAGGTGTCCTTCGGAAAGCTCAACACCGACGACAACCAGATGACCGCGATGAAGTTCCGGGTCATGTCGATCCCCACGCTCATCCTGTTCCGCAACGGCACGCCGGTGGATCAGATCATCGGGGCGGTCCCCAAGCAACAGCTTGAGGGCATGCTCAACCGACACCTGACCTAGGCCGCGCCGGCCCCTTCGACGACCTTCGTCACCCGCTCCACGATCGCGGCGAACGCCTGGGCGGAGGCCGAACTGGGCTCCGAGAGCACGAAGGGCTTACCCGCGTCCCCGCCCACGACGATCTCCGCCTCGAGGGGAATCCGGCCGAGGAAGGTCAGCCCGAGTTCCTCCGCCGCCTTCTCACCGCCCCCCTTCTTAAACACCTCCGCGTGGTGCCCGCACTCCGGGCACGTGTACCCGCTCATGTTCTCGATCACACCGATGATGGGCATGTTCAGGGTCTGCGCGAAGGAGATGGCCTTCCGAACATCCAGGAGGGCCACGTCCTGGGGCGTGGTGACGACGATCGCGCCGTCCGCATCGGGAATGTTCTGCGCGATGCTGAGGGGTTCATCGCTGGTCCCGGGGGGAAGGTCCACCAGGAGGTAGTCGAGCTCGCCCCAGTGGACGTCGCCGAGCATCTGGTTGATGGCCTTCATCTTGAGCGGGCCGCGCCAGATTACCGCCTGGTCTTGGGTCTGCGAGAAGTAGGCCATGGACATGACCTTCACGTCGTGGTAGCTGACCGCGGGCTCGATGCCCTCCTCTCCCGCCAGCAGCTTCACGTCCTCCACCCCGAGAATCTTGGGCACATCCGGTCCTGTGATGTCCACGTCCACGACGCCGACCTCCCGATCCTTCCCGAGGGCGACGGCCAGGTTGGCGGCTACCGTACTCTTGCCCACGCCCCCCTTTCCACTCATGACGATGAGCTTGTGCTTGACCTGCTCCATATTCTCCGAGATCTTCGTCCGTTCCTCCCACATCCGCATCATGTGGGGTGGGACTTCGGGGGCCCCCGGAGGGGCCTCGGGGGGTGGGCCAGCCATAGCAGAACCTCCCGGGAAAGACGGGCGGCATCCTAATAGGGGTTTTGCCACTCTCTCCCCCTGTGGGGGACCTTTTATAGACGCCAACCGTCAGAGCCCCTCGGGGCGCGGGCGTGAAGGCGGACGAGGTTGAGCGTATCTCCGTCATCGGGGCCGGGGAGATGGGCCACGGCATCGCGGAACTCGCCGTGCTGCATGGGTTCCAGGTCACCCTGCACGACGTCAAGGAGGAGTTCATCGAGCGGGGCTTGGAACGGATTCGATGGAGCCTGGACAAGCTCGCAGAGAAGGACCAGTTGGACGGCGCACCCGCCGACCTGCTCAAGCGCATCACCACCACGACGGACCTCGCGAAGGCAACGGCGGGCGCGGACTTCGTCATCGAGGCGGTGACGGAGGACCTCGAGTTGAAGAAGAAGATCTTCAAGGAACTCGATGCCCACGCGCCCCCGAACGCGGTGCTCGCGAGCAACACCTCTGGCCTCAGCATTACGACGATGGGAGAGGCAACGGATCGGCCCTCTCAGGTCGTCGGGATGCACTTCTTCAATCCGCCGATCATCATGGAGTTGGTCGAGATCGTCAAGGGGGACCAGACGGCGGACGAGACCCTGGAGGCGACCTCTGGTCTCGCGCGACGACTCAAGAAGACGCCCATCCTGGTCCGGAAGGACGTCCCCGGTTTCATCACGACGCGCATCATCTTTCACTTCATGAACGAAGGCGCCTGGATCCACCACGAGGAGGGGGTGCCGAAAGAGACCATCGACGCCGCCATGAAGTTCCAGATCGGCTTTCCCATGGGTCCCTTCGAGCTGGCCGACCAAGTCGGAATTGACCTCCTGGTCGTGGCCCAGGAGAAGCAGGGCTTGCCGGTCCCTCCCCCCTTTCGGGCCATGTTCGACGAAGGGCGCCTCGGGAAGAAGACCGAACGCGGATTCTACGACTACCGGGGCGATGCCAGGCCTACGCTCACGCCAGAGCAGGGGGAGGGATTCGATCCCGTCCGCATCCTGGCCCCGATCGTCAACGAGGCGGCCACGCTGGTGGAGATGGAGGTGGCCCCGCCGGAGGAGATCGATCTGGCGATGCGCCTCGGAACGGCGTTCCCCCTGGGTCCCCTCGCCCAAGGCGACGCGGTGGGCCTAGACCGCATCGTGGTGGAGCTGAAGGCGTCCACGCGCCATGAGCCGACGAAGCTTCTTCTGTCGATGGTCGAAGAGGGGAAGCTAGGCAAGCAGAGCGGCCAGGGGTTCTTCGCCTACGAAGGGAAGGATGCAGGCTCGTTCACCACGCTGCTCCTCGAACGCGACCCGGAGGCCATGACCGCCACGTTGGTGCTGAACCGCCCGGAGCGGTTGAACACCATCACCCCGGAGATGATCGAGGAGACATCCAGGGCGCTGGCGAGTCTCCGGGACGACCCGGACGTGCGATGTCTCATTGTGCGAGGCGCCGGCGAGCGGGCCTTCTGCGCGGGGGCGGACGTCACGTCCTTCGCCGGGATGGACAAGGCCCACAAGGCCTGGGCCTCGACCCGCGAGGCCCACCGCGTCTTCAAGCAACTGGAAGATTTCCCTAAGCCGACCCTTGCGGCCATCCACGGCTATGCCTTGGGGGGCGGCCTGGAGATTGCCCTGGCCTGCGACTTCCGGATCGCGACGAAGGATGCCACGTTGGGCCAGGTAGAGACGTCGCTTGGCTTGATTCCCGGCGCGGGCGGAACCCAGCGCCTGACGAACCTCGTAGGCTTGGCCCGCGCGAGGGAGCTCGTGCTTCTCGCGAAGCGCATCGACGGCGTGGAGGCGGAAGCGATCGGCCTGGTGGGAGAGGCCGTCGAGCCCGAGGCGTTCGACGAGGCCGTCTCGGACCTGGCGGGGCGCCTCGCGAGGGGACCCCCGGTGGCCCTCCGGCTGGCGAAGATGCTCCTCAATCGATCGGCGCAGGGCGTGGGAGAGGTCGGCCTGGACCTCGAGGCACTCGCCTTCAGCGTCGCCACCTCGACCGAGGACCTCTTCGAGGGCATCTCGGCCTTCATGAGCAAGAAGGAGCCCAAATTCAAGGGGAAGTAGCCTCAGGCGCCGGGAACCTCCACGACCCCGCTTCGAACCCACTCCTCGATCGTCCCCTCTCCGAAGCCCAAGTCCAACAGAACCTCCTGCGTGTGCTCGCCGAGCCGGGGTGCCGTCCCCTCGCGAACGGGCCCGCCCCTGAGCCAACGGATCGGATGGGCCAACGAGACCATCGCGTCCCCCTCTCCCCCGACCTCACGGAGGGAACGCATGGCCTGGACGTGAGGATCCTGGACGACCTCGCCCGACTTCCGTACGGGGGCCGCCGGGACGTCATGCCTCCGGAGGCGATCATCCCACTCCTGGACGGGCCTGGTCTGGAAGACGTCCCGCAGGGTCTCGCGGGCAGCCCGGGCCTCGTCTTCCTTCGCCAGATCGATGTCGGCCAGGTCGGGCCTCTCAATGGCCCGACACAGGTTCCGCCAGAATCCAGGCTCGAGCGCGCCCAGGCTCAGGAAGCGCCCATCGGCCGTGGCGTACAGGCCGTACCCGGGGGTTCCGCCGACGAGGAACGTCTCCCCGGCCGAAAGACCCACCGTGTTGAGATAGAGAGCCGCATCGAACAGCGAGAGATCGAGGAAGCGGCCCTCCC